>JBDTMY010000199.1:0-1584 GCA_039934015.1 Chloroflexota bacterium
AGGTCGCCACGACGCAGCTCCTCGTGGATGGCCATCTGCGGTAAGAACGCCGCGCCCAGCCCGGCGAGGACGACGCGCTTGCACGCTTCGGTGTTGTTGAGCTCCATCAGGATGCGTGGCGCGGTGCCGGCCGACGCGAAGAATTCCGCCGTGATCGCGTAGAGGTAGGCGCGCGGGTCTCGCATCACGAGCCCAGAGCGCGCTAGCTCCTCGATGCCGAGGTGGCCGCGAGCCGCGAACGGGTGAGCCCGCGCGACGACGACCGGCACCTGCTCCTCGAACAGAGGACGCGACGCCAGCTCGGGCAGCGCGATGAGCTGGCTCACCAGCGCGATCTCGATCTCGTCGGCGCGGAGCGCCTCCGCGACGGCAGGTGAGCGACCGCTGCGGACGCTTATCTCGACATCCGGGTGTGCGCGCGCGAATCGGGCGAGCGCGGACGGCGCGATGTAGAGGGCGAGATCGGTCGCGAGCCCGAGGGCGAGCACACCCCCGCGCCCTTCGCTGGCGGCCTTCGTCTCGGCCACGCCGCGCCGGACCGCCTCGAGCGCAGCCTGAGCGCGAGGCAGGAACCGGCGACCGGCCGCCGTCAGGCTGACGCCGCGCCGCCCGCGGACCAGGAGCTGCGCGCCCAGCTCCTTCTCGAGACCGCGGAGGCGCGCGGTGAGTGTCGGCTGCGTGAGCTCCAGGGCGACCGCGGCGCGCGTGATGCTCCCCCGCCGCTGCGCTTCAACGAAGGCCTCGATCTGGCCGAGCTCCACGGCCCAAGTATAGAAGTCATCTATGGCACACCATCAACGACAAGACTGTTCTATGGCTGGCGTCCAACAGTACGATGCCAGCCGAGCCCGCAGACGAAGGGGAGACCGCTCTGACGCACCGCATCACCCTCATCCCCGGCGACGGCACCGGTCCCGAGATCGTCGATGCCACGCGCCGCGCGATCGAGGCGACCGGCGTGGCGATCCAGTGGGACGTCCATGACATCGGACTTCCCGCGTTGCAGAAGCTGGGCGACCCGTTCCCGAAGAGCGCGCTGGATTCGATCCGCCGGAACAAGGTCGGCCTGAAGGGGCCGCTCACGACCGAGCTCGGGACGGGGATGCGCTCGGTCAACGTCGCGCTGCGCAAGGAGTTCGATCTCTACGCGAACCTCCGTCCCGCGAAGACCTATCCCGGCGTTCAGGCGCCGATGGGGAACATCGATCTCGTCGTCGTTCGCGAGAACATCGAGGACCTCTATGCCGGGATCGAGTTCGACATCGGCACACCGGAGCTCGCGGAGGTCCGCGCCGTGATCGAGAAGGCGGCCCACACGAAGATGCGTGAGGACGCGGCGATCGCCATCAAGTACATCAGCGTCATGGGGTCGACGCGCATCGTGAAATTCGCCTTCGACTACGCGGTCGCGAACGGCCGCCGCAAGGTGACCGCGGTCCACAAGGCGAACATCATGAAGTTCGCGGATGGACTCTTCCTTCGCATTGCGCGTGAGGTCGCCCAGTTGTATCCAAGCATCGAGTTCGAGGATCGCATCGTCGACAACATGTGCATGCAGCTCGTCCAGAAGCCCGAGCTGTACGA
>JBDTMY010000200.1:0-8833 GCA_039934015.1 Chloroflexota bacterium
CGGGGAACGTCGCACCGGCTCCGGTCAGCTCGGACGCTTCATCCGGGCACTTGGCCCTCACGGGAACAGCGCACGGGTTCGCCGCAGCCGTCGCGCCGACGGAGGGACTGCTGGTGGCCGCTGGTGCCGCGCCCCCACAGGCGGCGAGCATCGTCGCGAACGCGAGCATGGACGCGATGAAGGGTTTCTTCACTTCTCTCCTCAACTTCCACTTTTGTCGAGTCCAGCGTCGTGGGGAGTAGTGACAGGCTCGTGTGGTGGCGTGTGTGGGGGGTGTTGGCTCTGTGAGCGCTCGGTGAACGCCCGTCTCCACGCGTATCGGTCCTACGGGACGGGGGGAGACTCCCGGAATCGATAGCCAACGCCCCGCACGGTATCGATCCAGCGCGGATGCTCGGCGTCGTCGCTGAGCTTCTCCCGCAGGGTCTTCACGTGGGTGTCGACGGTGCGCGAGTCACCCGCGAAGTCGTAGCCCCACACGCTCGCGAGCAGCTGCTCGCGGCCGAAGACCTGCCCGGGGTGCGCCATGAAGAACGAGAGAAGATCGAACTCCTTGGGCTTGAGCGCGATCTCCGTACCGTCGAGGGTCACGCGGTGTCGGCCCGCGTCCAGCAGCAGGCCGGCGCTCTCCAGACGCTCGCCGACCGGCGCGGCCGTCGGCCGCGTCCGCCGTAGCAGCGCCCGAACCCGCGCCACCAGCTCGCGCGTCGAGAAGGGCTTGGCCAGGTAGTCGTCGGCGCCGAGCTCGAGGCCGACGACCTTGTCGAGCTCGGTGTCACGCGCCGTGAGCATGAGTATCGGCACGTCGCTCTCGCGTCGGATGCGCCGGCATACCTCGAAGCCGTCGAGGTTCGGCAGCATGACATCGAGAAGGACGACGTCGGGGCGGCTCTGGCGGAAGACCTCGAGCCCACGCTCGCCGTCCTCGGCCGCGAACACTTCGAAGCCTTCCTGGCGTAGCGCGTAACCGAGGGTGTGACGCAGATTCGCGTCGTCGTCGACGAGAACGAGCCGTGCCACGTGCGGCCGAGCCTAGCACCCACCTCTAAGGTTCACCGCCCGTTCACATCGCGCTGACGCGTGACCGCGACGCTGTCGATGTGATCACCGTCACCAAGCTCCGGGTCCTTCATCCCTGGGTGCGGGTCGGCGTGGTGGTCTTCAAGAACGACTCGATCGGCATCGATCGGCGCGGTGAGCCGCTCCGCGTGGACCGCGACGTCGTCGTCACCGGCATCGTGCCCGAGGGCGACGGCCCGCTCGTCGCGTTCCGACCGTACGCGGAGCACGCGCTCTATCGCTGACGCCCCGCTACTCCTGGACCGGCAGCGTGAAGCGGAACGTCGCGCCCCGGCCGGGTCCCTCGCTGCGGGCCTCGATCCGCCCGCCATGCGCCTGCACGATGTGCTTCGCGATCGCAAGGCCCAGCCCGGTGCCGCCGCCCGAGCGCGATCGATCGGCCTTGTAGAAGCGCTCGAAAACGCGCTCGAGGTCCGCGCGCTCGATTCCCACACCGCTGTCCGTGACACTGAACGCGACCCGCCCAGCCTCGCGGGTGGCCGAAAGACGCACGGCGCCGCCAGCCGGCGTGAACTTCACAGCGTTGTGCACGAGGTTCGCAAGCACCTGGGCGATCCGCTCGCCGTCCGCGCGCACGGCCGGCGCGTCGCCGGGCTCGACCAGCAGGGTGACGTCGGCACGTGCGGCCAGCGGACCCATGCGGCGCGCGCAGTCAGCGAGCATGTCGCTCGGCGACTGTGGCGCGAGCGTGAGCGTCTCGGCCCCGGACTCGATCCGCGTCAGCGTGAGCAGCTCGTTGGTGAGCTGCGCGAGTCCGTCGATCTCCTGATGCATGCGATGCACGAAATCACGGGCCACGGCCGCGTCGTCGAGAGCTCCCTCCTCCAGCGCCTCGGCCATGGCTTTCAGCGATGTGATCGGCCGGCGCAGCTCGTGGGAGACGTTCGCCACGAAGTCGGAACGCACGGTCTCGAGGCGGCGGAGCGCCGTGAGGTCCTGCAGCACGATCAGCAGCTGACCGCCCTCGAGCGGCCGCACGAACGCGCGCAGGAAACGACGTGGCTCGCTGCGCTCGATCGTGGCGGTCGCCTCGCGGCCCTCTCGGGCGGTCTGAATGGCGGTCAGGATCTCGTGATCGCGAACGACCTCCGGCAGACGTCGGCCCACGACATCCGGACCGGAGCTCTTACGCGCGGCCGCGTTCGCGAGAAGGACCCGCCCGTCCGCGTCGGCGATAAGGATCGCGTCGCCGAGCTCGTCGATCAGCGTGGCGAGCCTGTCGCGCTCGGCTTCGGCCGCGGCGTGCTCGACGCCGATCGCGGCGGACGCGCGGCGGAGCGCGGCGGCCAGGCGCTCGATCTCGACCGGGCCGCGTATGTCGAACGAGGCGTCCTGTGAATCGGCGCGCTCCGTCAGGAGCTCGATCGGGCGCGTGATCGCGCGCTGGATCACCCAGGCGGTGACGAGCGCCGCCACCGCGGCGACGAACGCCGCCGCGAGAAGGGAGAGCGATAGGCGCCCGGCGAGATCATCGACGGCGACGAGCGGGAGCGCGAGACGCGAAACACCGACGATGCGGTCGCCGGCACGTACGGGGACCGCGACATAGAGCAGGTCTCGCCCGACGGTCGTCGAATAGCGCACCGCCCGGCCCTCATTGCCAGCGAGCGCGGGCACGACCTCCGGTCGTGTCCCATGGTTCTCCATCGTCCTACGATCCTCATCGGACTCGCCGACGACCGTGCCGTCCAACGCGACGAGCGTCACGCGCACGCTCGCATTGGCCGCGATGCGTTTCGCCAGCAGGTCGAGCGCGTCGACGTCCGCCCTGACCAACAGATCGCGTGACAGATCACCCGCGAGCTTCGCCTCGTTCGCAAGACGCGCTCCCAGGACGTCGATCTCGTGCTGCGTCGCGATGCCCGGCACCGCCGCGGCGACGACGCCAAGCGCAACGAGGATCGTGATGACCGAGCCCAGAAGAACGCGTGCGCGGATGGTGCGCGGCACGGGCATCACTCTAGGAGCGGACGTCCACGCCGAGCGCGCGCAGGCGCGCGAAGAGTGTTCCTGGATCGACCTGCGCGCCGGCGGGAACGACACCGGCCGCCGTCTCGCTGCCACGGGTCAAGGACTCCGCGGCAAGCACCGCCGGCTCGGCGGCGATCAGGTAACTACCGCGCGGCGCGCTAAGCCGTGTCAGCGAGTAGCGCCCGCCCTCGCTGGTCGCGACGGAGAAGGACCCCTGGCGGCGGCCGAGGATGCGGGCGGAGACTGGCGCGACCGCGGCCACGAGGCTCGCGAGACCCAGCCGCGTGGCCAGCCGGACGGCGTTCGCGGCGAACGGAGCGTTCGGGTCGACCCAGAAGTCGACCCAGCGCAGGCTGGGCCACGAGCGGGGCAGCATCACGGCGGCCGCGCTCTCCACCCGGTAGCCACGCCGACGGTCGGCGGGGAACTCCCGCGACCGCGACCAGTCGACCGACGCGAGGAACGCGCTGACCGTCGCGGGGTTGCCCGTGTCGGCCGATGCTGGCGCGAGGAAGAGATCGCATGTCTCGGGCGCGACGCTCCCGCTGGCGCGGATGGCCGATGCGGCCACGGTCGCGATCGCGCTGCACGAGCTGAAGATCCG
Source organism: Chloroflexota bacterium (assembly GCA_039934015.1). Classification (GTDB taxonomy): domain Bacteria; phylum Chloroflexota; class Limnocylindria; order P2-11E; family P2-11E; genus CF-39. Next base: position 3,656 of record JBDTMY010000200.1, read on the forward strand.
GACACCTGCCGCGACCGCGCGGTCATGCAGCGCAAGCACCGCGCGCGCGTAGGCAAGGGAGTCCGACAGATCGATGAGATCGCACCCAAGCTCGATGACGGCCTCTGCGAGCGCGGCGGATCTCGTTTGGAACGGCCCTGCGGTATCGACGATCACATCGCCTTTCCGGAGCGCGCCACGGATCGACGCGCCGTCCTCGACATCGAGGCGCATCTCGCCATGCGTGCGAGACGCCACCACAGGAGTGATAGCGACATCCGCAAGACGGCGCGCGATCACGCTTCCGAAGAACCCGGCGCCGATCACGACGACGCGTCTCAACGGAGCTTCACCGCGAGGTACACGCACCACGGGCAGAAGAGCGCGAACAGCACGGCCGTCGCAGCGGCGGTGATGATCGGGATGTTCGCGAGCGCGCCGATGCTGAGCAGGATGCCCGCGGTCCACATGGCCGCGGCCCACGCGCGCTCGAAGGGCCGAAGGGGCGTCCTCAGCGTCAGGCCGATGCCGCCCAGCGTGTACAGGCCATTCGCGACACCGCCGGTCAACGCGAACGCGAACGGTGACATTTGGGCGTACGTCTCGACGCCGCCGATGATGAGGATGAGCTCGGCGGTGACGTCCGCGATAAGTCCGAGCCCACCGAACACGAGCGGGAGGTATGGACCGCCGATGCGGTCGCGCCACCACCAGAAGAACCAGAGCAGCGACAGCGCCGCGGCGATCCAGGTCATCCAGGCGAGTCGCCACTCGAGCAGATGCGTCCCCACGTAGACGAGACGCTGCACGGGGTCGGCGACGAGCGGTGTCGCGGGTGCGAGGACGAACAGGAGTGCGAACGCGGCGGCGAAGTTGAGCGCCGCGCAGACGATCGGCGGGGCGATACCCGCCTTCCTAGCCGAGGCGATAGCCGACGCCGCGCACGTTCGACAGGGCCGGTGCGCCCGCGCTGTCGAGCTTCGAGCGCAGCCGCGCGAGATGCGCCTTCAGCCACTCCGGATCCGGATCGCGCTCCTCGGGCCAGCCGGCGCGGAGCAGCGCGCGACGATCGACGACCTCGCCCGGATGCACCGCGAGCGCGGCGAGCAGCCGGAACTCGGTGGGCGTCAGGTCAAGAGCCTCGCCGGCGACGGTCGCCTGATGCGCGCGCGTATCCACGGTGAGCTTTCCGATCGAGGCGGCGGGCCGCGCGCGGGTCGCGGGAGTCGCGCGACGCAGGAGCGCTCGCACACGCGCCGAAAGCTCCTTCTTCGAGAAGGGCTTCTCGAGGTAGTCGTCCGCGCCGAGGTCGAGGAGGCGCGCGCGCTCGTCGCTTCCCTTCTCTCCTGTGAGCATGAGGATGGGCGTCGAAGACGTCGCGCGGATGCGCCGGCAGACCTCGTCGCCCGACAGCTTTGGCAGGCCGCGATCCAGGATGACCAGATCGGGCGCCTCTTCCGCGTGGCGCCTCAGCGCCGCCTCGCCGTCGTACGCCGTGACGACTTCGTAGCCGTCCTCGCCCAGGAGCGCCGCGACCATCCCCACCATCGCGCGCTCGTCGTCGACGACCAGGATGCTGGTCATGCGCGCGCCTCGCTCATCAGGGGAATGCTGAACGCGAAGATGCCGCCGCCGCCGGGACCATCCTCGTACCAGATGTCGCCGCCCTGCGCCTCGACGACGCGTCGGGACGCGAACAGGCCGATGCCCGATCCGGGGAGCTCCGCCTGCGCGGCCGCTCGCACGTACGCCTCGAAGATCCGGGCGCGATCCTGCGGCGCCACCCCGGGTCCCTCATCGACGACGCGCACGACACCGCGGTCGCGGCGCCGCTCGAGCTTCACGCTGATACGCGTCTCCTCGGGCGCGTACTTGGTCGCGTTGTGCACCAGACCGGCGAGCACTTCGGCGGTGCGCCGCCGATCGCCTCGCACGAAGATCGGGGCGCCGTCGCGCGGGCCGGCGAGACGGTGCCGGCGAGCCATGGGCGCGAGCTCTTTGAGCGTGGTGATGGCCGTCGAGCGCAGATCGAACCTGGCGCGGCGAAGCGTCAGGTCGGGATGGTCGGCGCGAACGCCGGTCAGGATCCGGTCGACGAGCTGATCGAGGCGGACGACCTGCGCGACGGCCTCGTCGATCGGAATGCGGCGGTTGCCGTTCTTCTCCGCGAGGAGATCAAGGTAGCCGCGGATCACCGACAGCGGCGTGCGCAGGTCGTGCGTGACCACGGCCACGAACTCGGTCCGTGCGCGCTCGAGCTCGCGCAGCCTGTCGGTCGTCTGGCGCTCGAGCGCGTACAGCGCGGCCTTGTCGATCGCGAGAGCGGCCTGGTTCGCGAGCGTGCCGACGAACGCGACCTCCTCGTCGGCGAGCTCGATACCGGCTGGCACGCGCAGCGCGACCGCACCGAGCAGCCGGTCGCCGGCGAGCAGCGGGAGCGCGACGTGTTCGCCTTCGACGATCGGGCGCGTCTCGGCCATCGCACGCCGCGCGGCCGGTGGCAGCGACTTTCCGATGTCGCCCGAGCGAGCACGCTCGCGCACGTCGTCCCGGTCGCGGAGGTAGATGGCGCCCGCGGATCCGGGATACACCCGCACCAGCCGATCGACGATCAGCGACAGCACCTCGTCGAGATCGAGCGTCGAGGTCAGCACGTTGGAGACCTCGAACAGCGCGGAGACCTCGCGGAGCTTGCGCTCCGACTCGCGCTGGAGACGGCCCTTTTCGATGATGCCCGCGACCTGGTTCGCGATCGTCTGCAGGAAGTCGATCTCGGTCCGGTCGAAGTCCCGCGGCTCGACCGTCTGCACGTTCATGACGCCAATGACCTCGTCGCGCGATACGAGCGGCACCGAGAGCATCGACGTGAATCGGCCGACGTCGACGGACGGGACATTCTTCCAGCGCGGCTCGTTGCGAACGTCGCGCACCGAGAGGGGCACGCGCGCGTGCGCGACCCACCCCGTGATCCCCTCGCCGTACCGAAGAGTGGCGCGGCCGACGGCGCGCGGATTCAGGCCGTTGGTGGCCGCGAGACGCAGGAGTCCTTCGCGGCGCTCAAGGAGATACAGACTCGAAACCTCGGCGCCCATCGCATCGGTCGTGCGGTCGATGACGATGCGCAGCATCTCGTCCCAGTCGCGTGCAGACGACGCCAGCTGCGCCACCTCGTGCAGGAACGAGAGCTCTCGCAGCTTCCGTTCGACGTCGGTGGCAGTCATCGGTAGAGGATAAGGACGTATCCGCCCATAGACTCGAACTTGTGCAGACGGTCATCCGCACCGAGAAGCTCACGAAGCGCTTTGCGAATCTCGTCGCCGTCGACGGACTGGATCTCGAGGTGCACGAGGGCGAAGTCTTCGGCTTCCTCGGTCCGAACGGCGCGGGCAAGACGACGACGCTGCGACTGCTGTGCGCTCTGATCGGCGCGACATCGGGCACCGCGGAGGTCGCCGGATACCGCCTTGGGCGGCAGGATGCCGAGATCCGCGCGGCGGTCGGGATCCTCACCGAGCAGCCCGGCCTGTACGAGCGGCAGTCCGCGTGGGACAACCTGGTGTTCTTCGCGACGCTCTACGGGCTCGACCGCACGACCGCGGCGCGGCAGGCCGAGCACTTCCTGCGGCTCATGGGCCTCTGGGATCGCCGGTCCGAGGCTGTCGCGACGTTCTCCCGCGGCATGAAGCAGAAGATGGCCATCGCGCGCGCAGCGCTCCACGAGCCGCGCGTGCTGCTGCTCGATGAGCCCACGACCGGACTCGATCCCGACGCCGCGAAGACCGTGCGCGAGTTCATCGTCGCGCTGCGCGGCGCCGGGCGCACCGTGTTCCTCTGCACGCACAACCTCGATGAGGCGGATCGACTATGCGACCGCATCGCGTTCTTCCGGCAGTCGGTCATACGCATCGACACGCCCGATCACCTCCGAGCCGAGCTCTACGGGCGCTCGACCGAGATCCGCCTCATGCCGGCGCCACGCGCCGAGGATCTCGTCCGGGTGCAGGGCATCGAGGGCGTGCGCGAGGCGCACCTCGAGAACGGCTCGATCGTCGTGTCCGCAGCGGATCCGCTGCGCACGAATCCACTGCTCGTTCGCGCGCTCGTCGACGGCGGCGCGCAGATCGCGTACGTCGTCGAACGCAAAGTGCACCTCGAAGACGTGTACCTGAGCATCGTCGAGGGGCAGAAGTAGTGGCTACGCTCACGCTCGCACGAACACCGGAGCGCGGCGCGCTGGTGCGGGCGGTCTGCATGCGCGAGTGGAAGGAGGCTCTTGGCAACCGGCTCCTCGTCGCGATGACGCTGCTCCCACCCCTGGTGATCCTCGCGGCCGGCATCGGCGCGGTCGCCGCGGCCGCGGCGAATCCACCAAGCGATCGTGACATGCAGGCGCTCTACGCCGCTGCGCCGGGGATCGCGGGACTCGATCCCACTGAAGCCGTCCAGGGATTCATCGCGACGTACTTCCTGATCCTGTTCATGCTCATCCCGACCGTCGTGCCGCTGACCATGGCGATCTTCTCGGTCATCGGGGAGAAGGCGGCCCGCACCCTCGAGCCTTTGCTCGCGACACCGGTCGGCGTCGGAGAGCTCCTGCTCGCGAAGAGCCTCGCGTCGACGATCCCCTCGGTGATCGTGACCTGGCTCGCGTACGGCATCTACCTGCTCTCGGTGTCGGCCATCGGGAGCGAGGCCGCGGTGCGCGCGGTCACCGCGCCGCGCTGGGTGCTCGCGATCCTGGTAATGGTCCCACTCCTCACCCTGCTGTCGGTGACCCTTGGGATCCTCATCTCGACGCGCGTGAACGACGTGCGCGTCGCGCAGCAGATCGGCGGCCTCGTCGTCGTCCCGGTCGTCGGTCTCGGGATCGCACAAGTCACAGGTCGAGTGGTCCTCGACAATCAAGCGTTCCTGCAGTTCACCGTGATCCTCATCACTATCGACGTCGCGGTGTTCGTCTTAGCGCGGCTCGCCTTCCAACGGGAAAACATCCTCGCTCGTTGGCGTTAGCGGATTCCGACGGCGCCGGCCCCGCAGCCCCGCGCTCCTTTCGCTCGCTGCTGGCTACGCCGGCCCGCTCATAACGGCGCCCGCGGTGTTCGGGCCGGCTGGGCGCAGACGCTCGCTCAAGGAGCGCGGGGCTGCGGTGCCGGCGCCTTCGTTCGCTCGCCGCCTGCGGCTCGGTCAGGGGCTAGCGGT
>JBDTMY010000201.1:0-8110 GCA_039934015.1 Chloroflexota bacterium
CTTTGGAAGCCCGCTGGCGCACCATCCACCCCTCGGACCATCGGGTGGAGATCGGATGAGCCAGACCACGGACAGAAGCAGCCCGCGCGACCAGGACGCGACGCCGATCGGCGCCGCCGTGAGCCCGCGCCGGTTGCTCGCCGCGCTGCGCGAGGTGGCGCTGGTGGCGGCGCACGCCCATGCGCCCTCGGAGGTCGCGCTCGTCGCCGCGACACAGCTGTGCCGCCTTCTTGACTGCGATGACGCGGTCGTCCGCTGGTGGAATGCGGATCGCTCGGCCCTCGAGCTTCTCGCCGACACCCGCCCCGATCGAAGCGGTCGTGCCGGAGACATCGCGCGTGGCGAGGGCGCGGTCGGCATCGCGTTCTCCACCGCCGCGCCGGTGATCGTGGAGGACTATGCGCGGTGGGAGCACCAGGTCTCGTCGTCGATCGCGGTCGGCAGCGGGGTCGCGGTGCCGCTACTGCTCCAGGACTCGACCGTCGGTGCGCTCGCCATCTACTCCCGACAGGCGCGCCGCTACACGGAGACCGACGTCCAGCTCCTCGCACTGTTCGCGACGCAGGTCGCGCCGATGATCGAGGGTGCACTTCTCCGCATCTCTGCGCAGCGCGCGACGAGCCGGGCCGAGGCTTCGGACCGCCAGCTGCGCGACATGCTCCACGCGGCACTCGACGCACACATCGTGATGGATGCAAGCGGGAAGATCACCGAGTGGAACGCGCCCGCCGAAGCGATGTTCGGCTGGCGGCGCGACGAGGTCGTGGGCAAAGAGCTCGCGGACACGATCGTCCCGCCGGCGTTCCGCGATGGACACCGTAAGGGACTCAGCCACTACCTGAAGACCGGCGCGGGACCGATCCTCAATCGACGAGTGGAGCTCGAGGCGATGCGAAAGAACGGCTTGACCTTCCCCGTGGAGCTGACCGTCGCGCCGATCGGCACCGCCAGTGGCCCGGCATTCAGTGCATTCCTTCGCGACATCAGTGAACGCCGTCAAGTCGATCAGCAGCTCCGGCGTCTTGCGCTCCACGACGTGCTCACGGGCCTGCCCAATCGCCTGCTGCTGTACGACCGCGCGGAGCAGGCCTTTGCGCTCGCGAAGCGGACGGCGTCCAACGTCGCCCTGCTGCTGATGGACCTCGACGGCTTCAAGGACATCAACGACGTTCACGGTCACCACGTCGGCGACATGCTCCTGCAGGAAGTGTCCATCCGTCTGCGCGGCCGGCTGCGCGATTCGGACACGGTCGCGCGGCTCGGCGGCGACGAGTTCGCGATCCTGCTGCCGGTCGCGAACGCAGCGGGCGCGCTCGAGGCGGCGCAGATGCTCCGATCGTGCCTGGACGTTCCGTACACGATCGAGGGTGTGAAGCTGCCGCTCGCGGCCAGCGTTGGCGTCGCGCTCTTTCCCGCGCACGGAGACGATCCATTGACGCTGTTACGCCGTGCGGACATCGCGATGTATGCGGCGAAGCGCCGTGGCGCGGGCGCCGTCCTGTACGAGGAGGACAGCGACCTCGAGGGCGCAGCGCGCCTCGGGCTCGCGTCCGATCTGCGCGACGCGCTCAGGGACGGCAGCTTGCATCTGAATTATCAGCCGGTGATCGATCTCGCCAGCGGGGAAGTCAACATGATGGAGGCGCTCGCGCGCTGGGATCATCCGCGCCTGGGTCTGGTCCCACCGATCGAGTTCATCGCGCTCGCGCAGGTCACCGGCCTGATGCCGCAGCTCTCGACCTGGGCGCTCAAGACCGCGCTGATCAAGGCGCGGGAATGGCAGGCGCGGGGGATCGCCATCGCGGTCAACATGGCGGTCTCCGATCTATCCGATCCCGCCTTTCCCGATCGTGTGCGGGCCGCGGTCGAGGAGTCCGGCGTCCCGCCGTCCTGCCTGCACATCGAGGTCACCGAGAGCGGCGTCATGAGCGAGCCGGAGCGCATCCTCACCTGCCTCGAGCAGCTGCGCGACATCGGCGTGCGCCTCGCGATCGACGACTTCGGCACCGGCTCGTCGTCGCTTTCGTACCTGCACCGGCTCCCGATCCACGCCTGCAAGATCGACCGCTCCTTCGTCCGTCGCCTGACGACCGAGGCTTCGAGCGTCGCCATCGTGCGCGCCACCATCGAGCTCGCCCACGCACTCGACCTCCGCGTGACCGCCGAGGGGGTCGAGGACGCCGCGACGCTCGACATCCTGCGGGGCATGGGCTGCGACCTCGCGCAGGGTTACTTCATCTCCGAGCCCATGGCCGACAGCGCCACCGAGGCATGGCTCGCGGACTCATCCTGGGCGGGCGCCCGCGCGTAGTACTTTCGTGGCAGACGTGCGTCGTCTTGCGGTCGTGTGGGTGCTCGCTATGGCGACCGGCTGCGGCGCGACTCCCAGCCAGACCGCGCCGACCGCAGCGACGACGATTACGCCGGCCCTCGCGACGACGGCAGCGACAGCCAGCACGCCAACACTGGCGGCGTCGCCGACGGCACGCGCAGCTGTCGCGGTCATCGAGATGGGCGACCACTTCTTCGACCCGGCGCAGCTCACCGTGAAGGTCGGGTCGACGGTGACCTGGAAGAGCGTCGGTCAGTCCACGCACGATCTCGCCGCAAGAGACGGATCCTTCGCGCTCGGCGCGATGTCCTTCGGGCAGACGTTCTCGTTCACCTTCGCCAAGGCCGGGCGGTACCCCTACGTGTGTATGCAACACGAGGGTGATGGGATGATCGGCGAGGTCACGGTCGTCGATTAGCCAGGCGGTGCGCCCGCGCCTAGCCGATCGCCTCCGCGAGATCCTCGATCAGGTCGTGCACGGTCTCGATGCCCACTGAGAGTCGAACGAGCCCGGCGGGCGGCGCGAGCTTCGTCCCGCGCACCGAGCCGTGCGTCATCGCCAGCGGGACCTCGATGAGCGATTCGACGCCGCCGAGCGACTCCGCGAGCGCGAAGATCTTGGTCCGGGCGGCCATCCGCTTCGCGGCAGCCTCGCCTCTCTTCAGCTCGAACGACAGCATCCCTCCGAACGTGCGCATCTGCCGCCTCGCGACGTCGTGATGCGGATGGCTGCGCAGACCGGGGTAGTTCACGTGCGCGACCTTCGGATGCTCGGTGAGCCACTCCGCCACCGCCTGGCCGTTCGCGGAGTGGCGCTCCATCCGAACACCAAGCGTCTTCGCGCCTCGCAGGACGAGCCAGGCGTCGAGCGGTCCCGGCACGCCGCCAACGGCGTTCTGCAGGAACGCGAGACGCTCCCGTAGCGCCGGGTCGTTGCCGATGAGGGCGCCCCCGACGACATCGGAGTGGCCACCGATGTACTTGGTCGTCGAGTGAAGTACGAGGTCCGCGCCGTGCGCGAGGGGGTTCTGGAGGTAGGGGCTCGCGAACGTGTTGTCGACCACCGCGAGGGCCTTTCCCTTGTGCGCGATGTCGGCCAGCTCCCGGATGTCGAGCACCCTCAGCATCGGATTGGTCGGTGATTCGATCCAGACGACGCGCGTGTTCTTGCGCATCGCCTTCCGGACAGCCGCGTGCTGCCTCATGTCGACAGCGGTGGTCGCGATACCGAGCTGCTCGAAGACGCGGACGAACAGCCGGTAGGTCCCGCCGTACACGTCGTCGCCCATCACGACGTGGTCGCCGGCTTTTAGAAGATGCGCTATCGCGTCGGTCGCCGCCATGCCCGAGCCGAACGCCAACGCCCAGCCCCCGTCCTCCAGCGCCGCCAGGCAAGTCTCGAGGGCGGTGCGGGTCGGATTCCCGGTCCGTGCGTATTCGTAGCCCTTGTTCTTCCCCACCGCAACCTGCGCGAACGTCGAGGTCTGGAAGATCGGCACGGTAACGGCGCCGGTGAGACCCTCGGGGTCCTGGCCGGCGTGGATGGCGAGGGTATCGAAACCGGGCTTGCGCTTGCGCGTCGGCACGTGCTGAGTATGCGGCGTAGCGTTGTGACGTGATGGAAGGGTCAGAGCATCGGCCGCGCGTGGTCGTTGTCGAAGACGACAGCGACATCGCGTCGCTCTTGACGGACATCCTCCAGACCGAGGGGTACGCGCCGGTCGCGGTGAGCGATTCGGCCGGTCTCGAGTGTGAGCTCGAGGTGCGTCCCGATCTCGTCGTCCTTGATCTCCGTCTGACGCGCGGCGGGGCCGACCACATACTGAAGACGCTTCGCGACCGTGGGATGGGTGACGTGCCGGTCCTCCTGCTCAGCGCGGCCAGCGACCTCCCCGAGCGCGCACGTGAACTCGGGGTCATGTCCTATCTGGCAAAGCCCTTCGAGCTCGACGAGCTGCTTGTCGTCGTCCGCGGGCTCATCTAGCGGGGCTCGTTAGGCCACCGTTACACCCGCCGCCCCGCACCTCCAATTACCACTGGCGCGTCTCTTGCTTCGTTCCCAGAGCGTGATCGTGCGTCGCGCGCGCGAGCAAGAGGCCGTCGCGTCGCTACCGACGCGGCACGGCGATCTTCAGATTCACGTCTTCCGTCTCGGCGACGAGAACGAGGTCATCGCGCTCGTGCACGGCGATGTCGCCGGCGACGAGCCGGTGCTCGTGCGCCTCCACTCCGAATGCCTCACGGGCGAAGCGCTCGGCTCGCTGCGATGCGACTGCGGCGAGCAGCTCGAAGCCGGTCTCGAACAGGTCGGGCACGCGGAGCGTGGAGTGCTGCTCTACCTCCGACACGAGGGTCGCGGCATCGGGTTGTTCGACAAGATCCGCGCGTACGCGCTGCAGGACGGCGGGCTCGACACCGTCGACGCGAACGTCGCGCTCGGCCTGCCGATCGACGGGCGAGACTATGCCGCCGCCGCGGCCGTGCTGAAAAGGCTCGGCGTGAAGCGCGCGCGAGTGTTGACGAACAATCCCGCGAAGCTTCGATCCCTCGCGGAGCACGGGATCGAAGTGGTCGAGCGCGTGCCGATCGAAGCGCTTCCCAACCCGGTCAATCTGAGCTATCTCAAGACGAAGGCGCGCCGCATGGGCCACCTGCTGGAGGGCGCACCATTCGTGGCCACCGCCCCGAGCCCCAACGGACACCACACACGACCCGCGGTGACCGTGCACTACGCGCAGACGATCGACGGACGCATCGCGGCGCGGACCGGTGATGCGCACTGGGTCAGTGGCGAATCGTCGCTTCGGCTGGCGCACGAGCTACGCGGGTCACACGACGCGATCATGGTGGGCATCGGCACCGTACTCGCCGACGATCCACGCCTGACCGTTCGACTCGTCGAGGGCCGCTCGCCGATCCGCGTGATAGTCGATAGCACGCTTCGCCTCCCGATCGCGGCGAACGTTCTCGCAGACCGAACGACCCGCACGATCGTCGCGACCACACCGCTGGCGCCGCAGGAGCGAGCGAGAGCGATCCACGCCGCCGGCGGCGAGGTCCTGCGCGCGCACGCGAACGAGACCGGCGGGGTCGACCTCGCGGACCTGTTGCGGCGCCTGCGCGGTATCGGCGTCGGTTCCCTTCTCATCGAGGGTGGCCGCGGGATCATCACCTCGGCCCTGCGCAGCCACGTCGTGGACCGCCTGATCGTGTGCATCGCTCCCAAGGTCATCGGCGAGGGCGTCGCAGCTGTGGGGGACCTCCACATCGACTACCTGCGCGAGGCGCTGACCTTCTCCCGCGCGCGGTTCGTGACGTGCGGCGAGGATCTGATCTTCTACGGAGAACCACAATGGGAGGCAATGCGAGCGAGCGCGTGACCGTCACGGCCACCAGCGTGTGGTTTCCCCGCGCGCGCGAGGTCGAGCTGAGGGATGAGCCGATCCGCAGGCCCGGTCAGGGTGAGGTCCGCGTCCGCGCCATCGCATCAGGGCTGTCGCACGGTACGGAGATGCTCGTGTACCGCGGCGAAGTCCCACCCGATCTCGCTCTCGATCTGCCGACGCTCGCGGGGAGCTATAGCTTTCCCATCAAGTTCGGTTACGCGAGCGTGGGCCGCGTCGTCGAGGCCGGCTCCGGCGCAAATCTCGCGCCGAACGATGTCGTCTTCGTGCATCACCCGCATCAACAGGAATACGTGGTGAGCGCAGCGGCGGCGATCCGCCTCCCGGACCGACTGCCACCCGAGCTCGGCGTGTTCCTCGCGAACTGCGAGACCGCGCTGAATGTCGTCCTCGACGCGCACCCGCGCCTCGGCGAGGAGGTCGTGGTGTTCGGTCAGGGCGTCGTCGGTCTGCTGGTGACGCAGCTGTTGCAGCGGGCAGGCGCGTCCGTCACCGCGGTCGAGCCGATCGCGCTTCGTCGCGAGCTCGCGCTGCGGTGCGGCGCGGATGAGGCCATCACGCCCGAGGACGCTCCGGAGCGCATCCAGGCGCGCACCAATGGCCGCGGCGCGGACGTGGTGATCGAAGCGAGCGGGAGCGCGCGCGCTCTGCAGCTGGCGATCGACGCCGCGGCATTCCAGGCATCCGTGGTCGTGTGCTCCTGGTATGGCAGCAAACCGGTGAGCCTCGACCTTGGATCACGGTTCCACCGCGCACGCCTGCGCCTCATCAGCTCACAGGTATCGCAGCTCGATCCCGCGCTCGCTCCGCGCTGGGACCGCAAGCGGCGACTCGAGACCGCCGTTGCACTGCTGAGCGAGCTCGTCCTTAGCCCGCTCATCACGCACCGCATCCCGTTCGCTCGCGCGGCCGAGGCCTACGAGCTCGTGGACCAGAGACCCGAGGAGACCGTGCAGGTGATCCTCAGCTACGAATAGCACCGCGGTGCTGCTCGTCAGCGGCGACGTCATGCGCCGCACGGGAGGCAACCTGTACGACCGGCGGATGGAGGGCGCCTGCGCGCGCGCGGGCGTCTCGCTTCGGATCGTCTCGGCAAGGTCGACGGCGCACGCGCGCTCCGAGCTGGCCCGTCTGGCGCCCAGCGTCGTCGTGATCGACAGCATCGCCATCCCCCACGCGGCGCCGCTGGTCCCTTGGATCCGCGCCGAGCTGCGGGCGCGCATCGTCGCGCTGATGCACATGCGCACGCGGACGCGCGGTACGCAGGATGTGCTCCGAGCGGCCGACCGCATCATCGCGGTCAGTCCCGAGCTGGCCCGCCTGCTTTCGCGCACAGGTGCGCCGCGCGCGCGCCTTACGGTGATCCCGCCGGGGTCGGATGGGGTCCCGCGCGCCTCGCGCAGCACCAGCCGATCGCGCGGCGATCGATCCCTGCGGGTGCTCGCCGTCGCGAACTGGTCGCCCGCGAAAGGCATCGCGACACTCGTGGCTGCGGCGGCAGGCGTACCGACCATGCATCTGGATCTCGTGGGCGATGTCGGCTCTCGCGCGTACCGTGAAGCCGTCCTTGGACGGATACGGTCGCGCGGGCTCGCGGCTCGTGTCGTCGTGCACGGCTCGCTCGGCAAGCGGGCGCTCGCGCGGCGCTACGCGGAGGCGGACGTCTTCGCGCTGCCGACGCAGCGTGAGGGGTACGGGATCGTGTTCGCAGAAGCGCTCGCGCACGGCCTGCCGATCGTCGCGGCGGACATCGCTTCAGTTCGGGCGATCGTCGGCGATGCGGGACTCTTCGTGCCGCCGCGTCGCACGCGTCCGCTCGCGGCCGCGCTGCGGCTGATGACGGACGTACGGCTCCGACGCAGGCTCGCGAAAGCGGCGCGGGCGCGGGCGCGGGCGCTAGCCCGCTGGGCTACCAGTGAGGCTGCGTTCGTCGCTGTCGTCACGAACGAAATACGGACGGCCGTTGCCAGGTCGTGATCGGAGTATCTCGATCGGGGTGGCATCGATGCGCGACCATTCATGGGCGTCGCCGGCTCCGGTCGCGCAATACGCCCAGGATCTCTGCTCCAGCGTGATCACCGGAGCGCTCCGGACCTCATGTCTTGCGATGCAGATGAACTCGATCAGCGCGGCCATCTTCCCAAACACCCCACTAATCCCGGCGGTGATGCTTGTGGAGGGGGACCTGGCCGTCATGACGAGACCGTCATCCGTCACGCGCTGCCAAATCCGCGCAATTTGCTCGCGCGCTAGCGACCCCGGCCGCTGGTCCCGCTCGGTTCGGTGCTCTCGCCCGGCACGAGACGCGCACGGCTGTTGCCCGCGGGTGACCGCAGCATTTCGATCGCGGTAGGGTCGATGCGCGTCCACTTGT
>JBDTMY010000202.1:0-5279 GCA_039934015.1 Chloroflexota bacterium
CCATCGGCGCCGCGCAGGCCGTGCTCCTGGAGGTACGCCTCGATGCGCCGGTATTCCTGCGAAAGGGTCTCGTACGAGCCGATGTGGACCGTCTTCGCCGCGCGGCCGCCAGGTAGCGTCGTGACCTTCGTGCCGTTCGCGGGGGTGACGGTGCCGGTGAATGGCAAGCCTGCCTCGGTGTCGAAGGCCGCGGGATCGCTGTTGTAGTACCTCGCGAACGGTGGACCAGAGGGCGTCGCGCCCTGCGTGACGATCGCGGTGCGCAGCCGCGGATAGAGCTCCATGAAGAATGCGCCGAGCCCGCTTTGCGGCATCATCCGCCGCACCGTCAGCGCCCGCCGCGGCTGCAGCTCGACGATCTCGATGGGCGCGTCCATCAGACCCGTGGGAAATCTCCGTGCTCGCGGAGATACGCCACGACGCCGCCAGCCGAGAGGATCTGCTCCGCGAACGGCGCGATCGGTCGCACCGCCGCGGTCCCCCGTGGTGTGCGAAGGACGCCGGCCGCGACGTCCAGCGTGACTTCGTCACCATCCCGCACGACGCTGACCGCGTCAGCGGACTCGATGGCCGGGATCCCGAGGTTGATGCAGTTGCGGAAGAAGATGCGCGCGAAGCTCTTCGCGACGACGGCGCCGACACCGAGCTTCTTCAGCGCGGCCACCGCGTACTCGCGCGACGATCCGCAGCCGAAGTTCTCTCCGCCCACGAGGAGGTCGCCCGGCCGCACTTCTTTCGCGAAACCCGGGCGCGCGTCACAGAATGCGTAGGTGTGGAACTTGTCCTGGCCGACCATGAACGGCGCGTAGCGGCCCGGCACCATCTGGTCGGTGTCGAGGTCGTCGCCAAAGACCCACGCTCTCGCCACTAGTCGTCTATCTCCTGCACCGGCCCGCTGCGAGCGCTCGCCATCACGAGCTCGCGCGAACGGTCGCCGGAGCGAGATGATGCCGCACCGCGCTCGGGTCGGTCACCGCGGCGCCGGGCGACGAGCGCGTCGAACTCCTCTTCGGTCGCCTCCAGGTACGGGCGCGGATCGTCGATCACGCCGGTGAGCGCGGCTACGGCTGCCACATACGGCGACCCGATGTAGATCGACGCGTCCGGCGAGCCCATGCGTCCTCTGTAATTGCGATTCGCCGTCGAGAGGCAGATCTCCTGTGCCGCCAGCACGCCGCCGGTCCGTCCGAGGCACGGGCCGCACCCGGAGGAGCCGATGACCGCGCCGGCGGCGGAGAGCGCCTGCATCGTGCCGTCCTGCATCGCGAGATCGAACTGCCGGCGGGACGAGGGAACGACCTCCAGGCGAACGTGCGGCGCGATGCGGCGGCCGCGCAGGACACGGGCGGCCTGCTGCATGTCGACCAGACGGCCATTCGTGCACGAGCCGAGGAACACGATATCGACGGGCTGGCCCACAGCGGCAGAGACGTCGACGACCTGATCGACGCGCGGCGGCACGGCGATCTGGGGCTCGAGCGTGGTCAGATCGATCGTCACCTCGCGCAGATACCGCGCGCCCTGGTCGGGGCGGAGCCACGCCGGCGCTTCGGCGGTTCCGACGACGATACCCGCCTTGGCGCCCATCTCGGTCGTCATCCCCGCGAGGGTGATGCGGTCGCCCTGCGGCAGATCGCCCACGCCATGGAACTCGACACACGCGTAGCGCGCGCCGTCGGTCCCGACCTCGCGAACGACGCGCATGATCGCGTCCTTCATCGTGACGCCCTTGCGCAGGCGGCCGGTGAAGTCGACCTTGATCGACTCCGGTACGCGCAGCCAGGTCCGGCCGAGCGCGAGCGCCACGGCGATGTCGGTCGCGCCCATCCCCGCACCGAAGGCGCCGACGGCGCCGTACGAGTTGGAGTGCGAGTCGCTGCCGACGATGACGGTGCCGGGCTCGCAGTAGCCCTCCTCGACCATGATCTGATGGCACACACCCTCGCCCGCGTCGTAAAAGGTCGGGATCTGCTGCTCGCGCACCCACTCCCGGAGGACACGATGGGAGTCGGCGACGACCGGTGTGGGTGCCGGCGCGGCGTGGTCGACGAACACGCAGACCTTCGACGTATCCCACACCCGCTCACGGCCGAGGTCGCGCAGGCCGCCGATGACCGCATCGATCACGGAGTCGTGGACCATGACACGCGACACGGGAACGATCACGAGGTCGCCGGCGCGAACATCGCGGCCCGAGACGCGGGACAGGATGACCTCGGCGAGAGTGCGCGTCATGCCACCGCCCATTGTCGGAGAACAGCGTCGAGCTGGTCCATCGAGAGAGGGCCGGCGTCGGCCATCGCTTTGACATGCCTGGTGATGGCCTTGACCTGGTCCGTGCCAAGCTCCAGGCCCAGCTCCTGCGCGCGCCGACCGACCGCGTTGTGCCCGGTGAGGCGGTGCGCGATGTTCATCGTGCGCGTCAGGCCGAAGTCGGCCGGGTCGAGGATCTCGTAGCTGTTCGGGTTGATGTAGATCGCCTTCGTGTGCATCCCCGCCTTGTGATGGAAGGCGTACTTGCCGGTCACGAAGTTGTTGTAGGGGATCTCGATCGAGACCAGCGAGGCGACGAGCTCGTCGAGCTCCTTCAGCTTGCGCAGGTCGTACTTGCGTTTGATCGCGGCCGGATCGTCCGCGTACATGCGCGCGACGAAGCCGCCGAGCGGGGTGATGCCGTTGCGCTCGCCGATGCCGAGCACGCTCGTGTCGATATGCGTCGCGCCACCCTCGAGGATGCTGTACGAGTTCGCAATGGCGCAGCCGGCGTCGTTGTGACCGTGGAACTCGATGTCGCACTGAACTTGGCGGCGGAGCTCCGTCGCCAGCGCGTAGCACTGCCGCGGGGTCGCGATGCCGACGGTATCCGCGACGCCGACGCGATCCACGCCCATCTTGTCGACCGCGGTGTAGACCTTGAGCAGGTCACCCTCGGTCGAACGAAAGCTGTCCTCGCTGGAGAAGCGGACCTCCTTGCCGTGGTCCTTGATGAACTCGATCACCCTGCCGGCCTCGCGGATGATGTCGTCGACGCTCTTGCCGTGCGAGAACTCGCGCATGTACGACGATGTCCCGAAGAGGATGTCGATGCCCGTCACGCCTGTCTGCACCGCGACGCGCGCATCGTCCATGTGGCAGCGCACATGGGTGAGCACCTTGGCCCTCAGTCCGAGCGCGGCAACGATCCTCAGGTCTTCGTATGACTGCGGGGACGCGACCGGCGATGTGAGCTCGATGTACTCGACGCCGAACTCGTCGAGCATGCGCGCGATCTGGACCTTCTCGGCCGTCGTGAAGTGCGCGTTGGAGAACTGCTCCCCCTCGCGGAGCGTCGAGTCGATGATCGCGAAGCGCTCGACCGGCATGCTGCCCTCCCGTTTTCCCCACGAGCCGGAAGAGCGATACCGGGCTCCAACAAAGAAGCCCGGCAGCGCGCATACACGCAAACCGAGCCTCATCCGAAGCTTGGTCGCACGGTAGCGCTTCGACCCGGGGTCACCCCCGGGCCGACAGCCCGTCTCCTTCCGGTGGACGAGCCAGCCGATGATCGCGAAACCGATCACCGACTTCGGCGATCGCCCCGTTCCCGTCGCTTCGGCGGAAGCTTCGTTCCTCCACGAGCGGTACTTCTGGCGATCGCGCCTCTTGCCGGCAACGCGATATGAAGTTGTCGGGCGGAGCATACCCTCAAGCGGTGGTGGTCCGCCAGTATTCCGTCCGACCGGCGCGCGCGGACGATGCCGACGCGGTCACCGCGAGCTACAACGAGGGGATCGCGGATCGCGCGACGCTCGAGACCGAGCCGCGCACGACTGAGGAGCGTCGCAATTGGCTCTCCTCCCACGACGCACGGCATCCCGTCGTCGTTGTCGAGACCGACGGTGTGGTCATCGGATGGGCGAGTCTCAACGTCTTCAACCCGCGCGAAGCCTATCGGCACGTTGCGGACATCTCCGTGTACGTCGCGCGTGCCGCTCGAGGTCGGGGAGCCGGCACTGTGCTCCTCGAACGCCTCGTCGAGCTTGGCCGCGAGATCGGCTTTCACAAGCTGGTGCTGGCGGGCTTCCCGACGAACGGGGCGAGCGTCGCCCTCTACCGAAGGCTCGGTTTCCTGGACGTGGGCGTCTACCGGGAGCAGGGCCAACTCGACGGGAGCTGGGTCGACGTCCTGCTCATGGAGAGGCTCCTGTAGCCGCACAGCGCCTCCGGATGGGCCGGAAATAGCCCTTTCGGGGGCCTTACGTCCCCCGGATGGCGCGCCTAGCGTGCCTTCGGTGACGCAGGTGAACGGGTTCCCGCGCGCTTTCGTTAGGTGAAGCAAGGCGACGCCGACGTGGCAGTGGGCCGGGCGCGCCCTGTCGACCTGACAGGAGGTGAGACCGGAACCGATGGAGCGCTCGTTCGCGCCGCCAAGTCCGGAGATGCCTCTGCGTTCGGGGAGCTGTACGAGCGGTACCGCGACCCGATCTACCGCTACTGCCTGTCGCGCACGGGTACCGCGCACGACGCCGAAGACCTCACGTCGGACGTGTTCGTGAAGGCGCTGCACTCGATCGACCGGTACCAGGAGCGCGGGCTGCCGTTCGTCGCGTTCCTCTACCGGATCGCGCGCAACGCCGCCATCGACCGGTCGCGCACCCTGAAGCAGCCGCTCTCGGTCGACGAGCTCGTTCACGACCCGCCGTCGAAACAGAACGTGGAAGCGGAAGCGACGCTGGCCGTCGACCGCAGCATCCTGCTCGCGGCGCTCACGAGGCTGAAGACGGAGCATCGCGACGTCATCGTGATGCGCTTCATCGAGGGCTACAGCGCTCTCGAGGTCGCGGCGGCGCTCGGCAAGACCGAAGGTGCCGTGCGCACACTGCAGCACCGCGCGCTCGAGCGCCTGCGCAAGGAATTCGACGACGCGCAGCGCGACCTGGCCAAGGGCCGTCGGTCATGAGCGACGATCGTCTTGTCGGGATGCTCGCGGCGCTGCGCACCGAGCGGATGGAGCGCAGCGCCGACCAGAAGCTGCGTAACCAGCTCGAGACCGCCTGGACCGCGCGAGAGAGCCAGTCTGCCCTCGCGTACCGCCTGCGCCGACCGCTGCTCGTCATGGCGACCGTCGCTCTGATCCTCGGCTCCGCGGCCACCACGGCGTCGGCCCCTGGTGACAGCCCGCTCTACTCGGTCCGCGTGACGATCGAGAACGCGGCCGTGCGCTTCCACACCGACCCAGACGACCGCGCGGCCTACCTGCTGTCCCTGCTCGAGCAGCGGACCTCCGAGGCCGCCCGGCT
>JBDTMY010000203.1:0-6259 GCA_039934015.1 Chloroflexota bacterium
CACCAGGACTTCATCCAGATCGACACGACGAACATCCTGTTCATCGTCGGCGGCGCCTTCGAGGGCCTCGAGAAGATCGTCGAGTCTCGCGTCGGCAAGAAGACCATGGGCTTCGGCGCCACGCTCCGCGACAACACCAAGGAGACGAGCGCGATCCTTCAGCAGGTCATGCCCGACGATCTCCTTAGATACGGCCTCATCCCCGAGTTCGTCGGCCGCCTGCCGGTCATCGTGCCGCTCATGGCGCTCGACGAGATGGATCTCATGCGCATCCTCACCGAGCCCAAGAACGCGATCATCAAGCAGTACCAGAAGTTCCTCGCCTTGGACAAGGTCGAGCTGCAGCTGACGCACGAGGCGCTACTGGCGGCCGCGGCGGGCGCGGCGAAGCGCAAGACCGGCGCGCGCGGGCTGCGCACGATCATCGAAGAGGTCCTGCTCGAGGTCATGTACGAGATCCCATCGCGCACGGACGTGCGCCGCGTGGTGGTCACGCCCGAGGCGATCGCGGGCACCGCCCGGCCGCTGCTCTTGTCGAAGAACGAGCAGCTCGTGCTCGAAGGGGACGAGGCGACGGCTTAGCCGCGCTCCTGATGCCCAAGCTCTACTACGCCAGTCCGCGCGACCTTCCGCTCATCGAGCCCTCGCCCGGGTCAAAGGGCCGGGTCGTGCAGGCCGATCACGCGACGATGGTGATCTACGACCTCGCGCCCAAGGCGATCGTGGAAACGCACAAGCACGAGATGGAGCAGTTCGGCGTGGTGGTAAAAGGCAGCCTCGCGATGATCATCGCCGGCGAGCAGCGCATCCTCACGCCGGGCGATACCTACCGCATCCCGCCGGGCGCAGCGCACGGCGCGCGCGTCTTCGAGGAGCCGACGCAGGTCATCGACGTGTGGGCGCCGCAGCGGACGGACCTGCTCCGTCCCCCGGCAACCGTGAAGGATCCGACCTAGCTCGACATACACTCCCGTCATCGCAGGAGGGTGGTAATGAAGAAGCTCAGCGCGTTCGTGACCATGCTGTCGCTCGTCCTCGCCGCGTGTGGCGGCGCGCCGCCGGCATCCTCCCCGGCGCCCACGACGGGCGGCGGGGCCGCTGCCTCGCAGGACCAGGGCTGCGGAGCCAAGGGCTCGGGCAGTCTCACGATCCTCGGCACTCCGCAGGAGGAGTACATCCAGGGCATCACCAAGGCGTTCGAGGCCGAATGCGGGATCAAGACGACGTACGTCCGGCTCTCGTCCGGCGAGGCACTCGCGAAGCTGCGCGCCGACAAGGCGAGCCCGCAGTTCTCCGTGTGGTGGGGCGGTCCCGCCGACGGGTACATCGCGGCGAACAACGAGAGCCTTCTCGAGGCGTACAAGCCGAAGAACTTCGACAAGATCCCGGCCAGCTACAAGGATCCGAGCGGCGTGTGGACGGGGATCTATGTCGGCGCGCTCGGCGTCGCGCTCAACACCAAGGTGCTGAAGGACAAGAACTTGGCCGAGCCGACGAGCTGGGCGGATCTGGCCAAGCCCATCTACAAGGGACAGATCTCCATCGCGCATCCGGCGTCGAGCGGCACCTCGTATACGTTCGTGGCCACGCACGCGTTCCTGAACAACAAGGACCTCACCAAGACCTTCAGCTACCTGAGCGCGTTCCACCAGAACGTGCTCCAGTACCAGAAGACCGGCGCCGCTCCCGCCCGTCAGACCGGACAGGGCGAGGTCGCGATCGGTGTGGTCTTCTCGCACGACATCGTCGCGGCGATCGAGGAGGGCTTCAAAGACCTGAAGATCATGTTCCCGAGCGAGGGGACCGGTTACGAGATCGGTGGCATGGCGCTGCTCAAGGGGGCGCCCGACGCGGTCGCCGGCAAGACATTCATGGACTGGGCCATCACCGTGAAAGCACAGGAGATGGGGCCGCAGTTCAAGGCGTACCAGCTGCCGACGCATCCCGACGCCAAGGTGTCGGACAAATCGGTGAAGCTGTCGTCCGTCAAGACCGTCGCCTACGACTTCCAGTGGGCGGGCGACAACAAGAAGACCATCGTCGACCGCTTCAGCAACGAGGTGGCGCCTCAGCCTCGCTAGCGTGATCGGACGCATTGGACGCGAGCCCGTCGCCGCGATCGTCGCGGTCTTCGCTGCGGCGGGCCTCGCGCTCATCCTGATCTACCCGCTCTTTTCGGTGCTCCAGGAAGCGGTCATCTCGGAGCAGGGCGGCTTCGACGTTTCCCCCGTCACACGCGTGCTCTCGAACCCCGTGTCGCGCCAGATACTGGTGAACACGCTCGTGATGGGGATGCTCGCGGGCATCCTGTCCACGGTCCTCGGCTTTGCGTTCGCGCTCGCGACCGCCCGCGCTTCCCGGGGACCGCTTCGCGCCGGCCTGCACTTCGTCGCGCTGCTGCCCCTCATCGCCCCACCTTTCGCGCTCGCGCTCTCGACGATCTTCCTGTTCGGGCGCAACGGGCTCGTGACCAAGCAGCTGTTCGGGCTGGAGATCTCGCCCTACGGGCTCAGCGGACTCCTCTTCGTCCAAACGATCACCTTCTTCCCGGTCGCCTACCTCATCTTCGATGCGCTCGTTCGGCAGCTCGACCCGGCGCTCGAGGAGGCCGCCCTGAATCTCGGCGCGTCACGTGCGCGGATCCTTCGGACGGTGACCCTGCCGCTCCTGCGTCCGGCCTTCGCGGGCTCGTTCCTGATCATCTTCGTCGAGTCCCTCGCCGATCTCGCGAACCCACTCCTGATCGGCGGGGACTTCAACGTGCTCGCGTCGAGCGTCTACCTCGCCATCATCGGCGAGTTCGACACCCGTAAGGCGGTCGGCTTCGCGGTCGTGCTCCTCGTACCGTCACTGATCGCCTTCTTCGCCCAGCGGCTGTGGGTCGGGGAGGGCAACGTCGTCACCGTGACCGGAAAGCCTTCGACCGGTCGCGTCGGTCTGCTCGAGCCGACGCTCCGCGTGCCGCTGCTGGCGGTGACACTGTTCGTCGGCGTCATCGTCGTGTCGCTGTACGCAGCGGTGATCGCGGGCGCGTTCACGAAGCTGCTCGGCATCAATAACACGGTGACCCTCGACAACTTCCGCTTCGTGCTCCAGGGCATCGGGACCCGCGCGATGACCGACACCACGATCCTGTCGGCGATCGCGGCGCCGATCGCCGGGATCTCTGGACTGCTCGTGGCCTGGCTGGTGGTGCGCACGCGTATCGGCGGCAGGGTGGTGTTCGACTACCTGCTCATGCTTGGCGCAGCGGCCCCCGGCATCGTGCTCGGACTCGGCATCCTTCTCGCGTTCAACCACCCACCGCTTCGGCTCAGCGGTCAGACGGCGCTCTTCGGCGGCGCGATCGTCTTCATCATCGCGTTCGTCCTGCGCACCGCGCCGGTGTCGCTGCGCGGCAACGTCGCCGCCCTATCGCAGATCGATCCGTCGCTCGAGCAGGCCTCCGCTAACCTCGGCGCCGGGCAGGTCACCACACTCCGTCGGATCACGGTCCCGCTGCTGCGCCGTTCGCTGCTATCCGGCGTGATCTTCAGCTTCACGCGCAACATGACGACGCTATCGACCGTCGCGCTTCTGGTGACGCCGAGCTGGCGGATCATGACCAGCCAGATCCTGAATGAGATCGACGCGCAGCGGCTGGGTTCCGGCGCGGCGTACTCGACGATCCTCATCGTCATCGTGCTCATCGCGATCGTCGGCTTGCAGCGCGCGTTCGGCCGGGCGGCCATCGAGGTCGCCGCATGAGCGGATTCCTCGTGCTGCAGGGGCTGCGCAAGCGCTTTCCGAACGGCACCGTGGCCATCGACGGCGTGGACCTTGAGGTCGCGGAGGGGGAGCTCGTCGCGTTGCTCGGCCCGAGCGGATGCGGCAAGACCACGACGCTCCGATGCATCGCTGGCTTCGAGGATCCGGACGCGGGCTCGATCACGCTCGACGGCAGGCGTATCGATACGCTCCCGCCGAACCGACGCGGCGCGACGATGGTGTTCCAGGGCTACGCGCTCTTCCCGCACCTGTCGGTGTTCGAGAACGTCGGTTACGGACTGCGGGTGCGGCGCGTTGGCGGTGTGGCGCTACGCGAGCGCGTCGAGGCAGCGCTGACGCTGGTCGGGCTGGCAGGCTACGGCGACCGCCGACCGCAGCAGCTCTCCGGTGGTCAGCAGCAGCGCGTCGCACTCGCGCGCGCGCTCGTGCTGGAGCCTTCCCTCCTTCTTTTCGATGAGCCGCTGTCGAACCTCGACGCCAAGCTTCGGGAGCAGCTGCGACTCGAGCTGCGGGCGCTCCAGCAGCGCGTACGCATCACGAGCGTCTACGTGACCCACGATCAAGCCGAGGCGATGACGCTCGCGGACCGCGTGGCGGTCATGGACCGCGGCCACATCGCACAGCTCGGCACGCCGCGCCAGATCTACGACGAGCCCGTGAATCGTTTCGTTGCCGATTTCGTCGGCCGCGCGAACTTCGTGCGCGGCGTCGTCCGCGAGCGATCGGATGACTCGGTGGTCGTCGACGTCCTCGGTGCGACTCGACGAGCCTCCCGGGCACCGGGGCCACTCGCGGAGGGGGCCGAGGTCGACGTCATGATCCGACCCGAAGAGGTCCACGTCGTTTCATCTGACACCGATGGAACAGTTCCCGCGGTCGTGCGGCGAGCGAGCTTCGTGGGCGCGTCAGTCGTCTACCAGCTGCAGTGCGCCGGCGTCGAGATCATCGCGATCGCGCCGCTCGAGCGGGGCGCGGCGCTCGCGGCCGATGGCGCGCGAGTCGGGCTGCGGATGCGCGACGGAGCGCTGCGCGCGTTCCCTACCGCCGCAGAGCCGCATACGCCGTGAGGCCGAGCCCGACCAAGACGTACAGACCCATCGCGACCGCCTGCTCTTCGACCCCGTAGATCGCACATGATCCCGACGGGCTCCGGTCGATCTCCGCACACCGCTCCACCGCGGCGCGCACCTCGTACAGGAACCACAGGCCGGTGGGGAGCATCGCGCCGCCGCCGAACGCGGCGCGCTCGGGCGAGCGGATCACCAACACGAACAGGACCGCGATGACCAGCGGGAACACGAGGATGAACCACTTTGCGACGCGTGCGCCACGACCGCGACGATAGAGCCGGTACCCTTGCCCCGCATGACCAACGAGCGCCGCGCCGAGCTCGCGTACTGGGGCGCGGTCGCGCTCGGCATCCTGTTCATCGCCGTCGCGGGGCCGCTGGCGCGCAGGCTCGAGATGGTCCACTTCAACGACTTCTCCGGTGTGTGGGCCGGCGGTCGCGCGATCGTGCTGGGCGTCGATCCCTGGGATCCCACGAAGTACTACGACTTCGCGATCAGCGTCGGCACCAAGACGCCGGATGCGCTGGTCAACGACTACTGGCCATGGGTGAGCTACGCCGTCGCACCGCTCGCGATGGTCCCGATCGAGGTCGCGGGCTGGATCTGGATGATCCTCGGCATGACCTGCGCGGCGTTCGCGCTACGCGGCCTGCTGCGCGCGTTCGTGCCCGCGCGGCCGATCATCCACGGTGCGTTCGGGGCCGCTCTCTTCATCGGTCAGCCTTCGTTCCACGCGATCGTGCTCGGTCAGTGGAGCCTGCTGCTCATGTCGGGCGTGGCGGCGACCGTCCTCGCGCTACGCGCGGCGCGCCCGCTGCTCGCGGCGTTCCCTTCGCTCATCTTCCTCGCGAAGCCGCAGGTCATGCTCATCACGGCCATCGGCCTTGCGTTTGGCGCTCTGCGCGAGCCCGTCTTCCGCCGCTACGTCGGCTTCGCCGTGTTGCTCGCGGGAGTCGTGGTGACGATCGCGTGGATCGCCGCGCCGGACACGTGGTTCTCGAACTGGCTCACGGACATCCCGCCTCGCCGCACCGTCCGGTCGGCCGTCCTGGCCTCGGCTCTGAATCAGCTCATCGGCCCGAGTGGGCGCATCCTCGCCTACGGGCTCGTTGCGGCCGCCGCGGTCCTCGTCGCCGTCCGCTTCCGGCCGGGCAGCGACGCGTCGCTCGCGGCGTGGTTGTCGCTCTCGAGCGCCGGGGCGATCTACAGCTGGTCCTACGACCAGGTGCTCCTGTTCGTCCCGGCCGTGATCACCGCCGGCATCCTCGCGAATCGCGCGGAGCGCGCGGGCAAGCGCTTCGCGCTCGCAGCGGCGGGCACGCTGCTGTTCGTGTCGCCGGTGTTCTACGGGATCGCCGTCCTGAGGCACGACGAAACGTTCAGCGTCCTCGTGCCGATCGGGTTCTTCGTCGCGATCCTCG
>JBDTMY010000204.1:0-4766 GCA_039934015.1 Chloroflexota bacterium
ATAGGCGAGCGTCGGCACGAACTGGTCGGCGGTGCGCAGACGCTCGCTCACGCTGATCGCATCCGCTTCAGACCGAGACATTGGACCGGTTGCGCTAACTCAAGGAGTCCGGCGAAGTCTTCGTGCGTCGGCAGAAGTAGCCGCTCGAGATCCTCGTAGTGCTCGTGAGATGGTCTACCGGGCGGTTCACAGTGCTGATGTATCCCCCAAGCGGTGTGCTGATGATGGGCGCGACGGCTGCGCGGCGGCGGAGTGCGGTACTCGAACACGTACGCGTCGCGAAACCATCCCTGGGCGCTCCGCTTGTAGCGTTCCCGGTATTCGAGCGTTGCCACCCTGGGCAACCCATAACCCGGCACATCGACCACGAAGGCAACGTTGCGCCTTCGTTTGCCCTCGTCGTCGCTTGCATCGACCGAGCCGTATCTGCGCAGCTGCTTTTCGATCTGATCGAGTTCTTGCGTGAAGCTCGCTGCCGGCCGCAGGAACGGCATCGCTAGCGGTCGACCCGGTCTGGCTTGGCACGACGGGGCTTCGCACGAGCGGGTTCGGCCCGTTCGAACTCGGCATCGTCGATCCTCCGAGCCTTGCTGCCGCGCGTCCAGCGGACCTGCGGCGGGACACCGAGAAACTGCATGAACGACGCGTGGGGAATTCGAAACAGGCGCGGACCGATCTGAGCGGCGAACAACCGCTCGCTGTGGATCCAGTCGAGCACGGTCTGGTCACTCACATCGAGGATGCGCGCGATGTCAGCCGGCGAATACAACGGTTTCTTCTCGAACGTGAAGTCGTCAACGCTGGGTACCCGGTCCTTGATCGGGCTCCCAAGTACGGGCTTTCGCTTCGCGCGAGCGCTAACGGCCATGAGCGATCTCCTGTCTGGCTAAACCAGCCTAAAGCCATTATACCAACTTGACCAATTAGAGGCCAAGCACCTCGCGCGTGCGGTGCGCGACCGTCTCGGTATCGAAGTCGGCGACGCGCCGGCGGCCGGCCGCGGTGAGGTTCGCGCGGAGCGCGGTGTCCTCGCTCACGAGCGCGGCCGCTTCCGCGGCCTGCGCGAGATCGCGGTCGTGCAGCAGCACGCCTGCGCCGCCGACGGTCTCGCCCACCGCAGCCGCGTCGTAGGCGACCACCGGCAGGTCGAAGCGCATCGCCTCAAGCAGCGGCACGCCGAAGCCCTCGTGCTCCGAGAGCGACACGAACGTGTCGGCCTCGCGGTAGTAGGCGCACAGCGCGGCAAGGCTCACTGACCCGGTGAACGTGACGGCGGTCTCGAGCCCGAGCGCGCGCTGAAGCTCGCGCAGGCGCGCGTAGTACTCGCGGTGATCGCCCCACGAGCCGACGAGCAGCAGCTGCGCGTCGCGGTCGATGACCGCTCGGTAGTACGCGAACATCCGCAGCAGGTCGTCGTGCCGCTTGTTCGGCGAGATGCGACCGACGAACAGGAGCTTGCGTCCGAACACGCTCCAGCGCGCGAGCACCGCGGGGTCCGGCGGCGTGTCGTAAAGCTTCCAATCGATGAGGATCGGCACGTGCGCCGTCTTGCGAAAGCCCATGTCGTCGAGGTCTTGGCGATTGAAGGCCGACACGCCGATCGCAAGATCGATGGCCGGCGCGATCTGCTCGAGCTGGCGCAGGCCGAGGCGTGCGAATGCCGCGGCGTGATCGTTGATGCCGCTGAAGAACGCCGGCGGCGTGATGTTGTGGTAGACGAGCACGCGGCGAGCGGGGATCTTGAGCAGCTGGTCGAAGACCTCGTTGCCCATCGAGAAGTGCAGGATCAACGTGTCTTCGGGACGGACCGTCCGAAAGAGCCGGCGGTACGACTGGGCCTCGCTCTCCACGCCGGGCTTGATGTCGATCGCGAACGCGTCGGAGTCGTAGCCCCAGGCGCGCAGGCGGTCGCGCAGCGCGAAGACGTGATTGCTCATCGCGTCGCCGAGCGCGAGCGTCGGATGGAACTGGTGCACCGCGGTCACTGCGGCGCGTGCCCGATGACGGCGTAGTCGCGGTCGCCGAACAGCGTTTCGTTGAGCAGCTTCACGTTCTCGCGCACCGTCGCGTCCGCCACCTTGTCCGAGAGGCGCTTCTCGCTGGGCTCGAAGGTCTTCACGTCGACGTCGACGAAGCCTTCGACCTCGAGGTAGAAGCGGAAGAGCTCGGGCGGGATCGGACGTACGTGCGAAGGATCGAGCCAGAACGAATGCGCTCCGACCGTGAGCGTCGCGACGTTCGGCGTCACGAAGACCAGCGGCGCGCCGGGCTTCAGGACGCGGCGCGCCTCGCGCAGCATGGAGACGAGCTCGCCGGGCAGCACGTGCTCGGCGATGTGGCGCGCGTAGACGCCGTCGATCGCGCGGTCGGGCAGACCACGGAGATGGCCGAGCGCGTCGGCCTGGACGCATTCGAGCCCGCGCTCCGCGCACTGCTCGACCATGCGCGGGTCGAGATCGACGCCGTACGCGCCGACGCCCTTGTCCTTCATGAGGCCCAGGAAGATGCCACGCCCGCACCCGAGGTCGACGACGCGCTCGCGTCCCGCGAAGAGCTCCGCGAACGCCTCCGACTGCCGGCGGATCACCGGCTCGTCGCCTCCGAAGCGCGCCTGGAAATAGACCGAATGGAGATTCGCCGCGACGAAGTCCTCGTGCCAGGTCTCGAGCTTGCGCAGCCGCTGCTCGAGGCCGGGGGTCGGGCGGTCGCGCAGGTCAAAGAGCGCGCGCGCCACCAGCTGGTTCACGCGCTCCTGGCGCTCGGTGATCGCCGCCATCCACCAGCGCAGCAGGCTGATGAGGACGCGCCGCGCGAACGTAATGACCGGGCCGACGTAGCGCTTGCGGCTCTTCGCGTCGTAGGTGATGTCCTCGTCGAGGACCTCGGGGAGCGCCTGGAACGGGTCCTTGAGCTCCTCGCTGAAGATCGGCCGTCCGCCCGGCAGCGGCAGCGTGAGCGCGGCGTCGAGATCGGCGCCGTACGCGCCGCTCTCGCGCTTCTTGCGAACGCGCGCGCGGACCTCCGCGAGGATCGCGTCGAGGTCAGATGGTCCCATCGTCACAGCGGCCGCACCGCCTCATCGAGATCCCGCCGATCGACAACGCGTTCAACAAGGTAGCCGTGCCCGCGGATCCCGCGTGAACGCGACTCGTCGACGGTGAGCCTCCGAAGGATGAGGCGCAGGCTACCAATCCGCAGCCGCAGCCACGGTATGTGCCCCACCAGCGGCCTAACGTCGAGGTTGGCGGGGGCAGGCTCCTGGCTTAGACCGTCGAGGACCCTGCGTACTCGGATCCGCTGCGCCCGAGAGAGGCGCTCGACATCATGGGCGCCGCGCTTCGAGAACTGGACGTTGTCAGTCAACGGCGCCTTGCGACCGAACGCCGCGGCCGCTTGGCCGCAGGCTTCTTGGTCGCCGACTTTCGCTCGATGCGAGCGAAGAGCTCGTCCATGCTGATCGTCTCTCCCCGGCGGAACTCGTCATCGGCCTGTCGCATGCCTTCGACGAACACTGGCGCATTCGCGAGGATCCAATCCTCAAGGGCGTCAAAGTCGATCGGAACGACAGCCGCAACGGGACGGCCACTTCGCGTGATGATCGCGGGACGCTTCGATCGCTCGACGTCGTCGATGACCTTGCTCGTGTTCCGTGCCAATTCTCGTACGTTCACCGCTGCCATGGCGCTCTCCTCTCATGCGTCCGTCATGCGTTTGTCATGCGTTTGTCAGACAGTCTACTCGAACTCCCAGCGGTGTGGCAGGCGCGCGATGCCGACCTCACGCGACGAGCCGACGACGCGGAAGTTCAGCGCCTTCTGGTGATAGTCGTAGTGGCGGTCGGAGCGGTCCGTCGCGGCGACGTCGACGTCGTACGCGCCGGGCAGAAGCGCGAGCGAGTCCATCTTGAAGCGCACGACGCCCTCGTCGCGCAGCGGCACGGCGACGTCATCGAGCATCGTGTTCGTCCCGTAGATCCCGGTGCCGTCGTCGCGGTAGACATAGACGCCGAAGACGGCGTCCTTCAATCCGGTGGGGTTGCGGTAAAGGATCTCGAGCGAGACGGGTTCGCCGATCTCGAGCAGCGTTTTCGGGGAACCCTGGCTCCCGACCACCTTGGCGGACACGATCTCGATCTCGCCCGAGCCGGTGCGGCCTCCGATCTCGCCGCGCAGCGCGCGCTCGCGCAGCTCCCGCTCGCCGACCTCGAGGTGGTACGCGGTCGCGACGTCGCGCACCGTGCCGCTCGCGGCGACGCGGCCCTGGTCGAGCCAGATCGCGCGATCGCAGAGCCGCTGGATCAGGCCGATGTCGTGGGACACGAGGACGATCGTCTTCCCCGCGCCGCGGAACTCGGCGATCTTCGCGTAGCACTTGTGCTGGAAGTACTCGTCGCCGACGGCGAGCACCTCGTCGACGAGCAGCACGTCCGGGTCGACGTGCACCGCGACCGCGAATCCAAGACGCGCCGCCATCCCGCTC
Organism: Chloroflexota bacterium; assembly: GCA_039934015.1. Lineage (GTDB taxonomy): Bacteria > Chloroflexota > Limnocylindria > P2-11E > P2-11E > CF-39. The sequence continues at coordinate 4,480 of JBDTMY010000204.1, forward strand.
GAATACGTGCGGATCGGGGCGTCGAAGAAACGGCCGAGCTGGGCGAAGCTCTCGATCTTCGGCATCGCGGCCTCGGTCTCTTTGCGCGTCAGCCCGAGCAGCGAGCCGTTGAGGTAGGCGTTCTCGCGTCCCGTGAAGTCGGGGTGGAAGCCGGCGCCGAGCTCGAGGAGCGCGGAGATGCGGCCCTCGACCTCGATCGTGCCGGAGGTCGGCTTCGCGGTCCCCGCGATGAGCTTGAGGAGCGTCGACTTCCCCGATCCGTTCGCGCCGACGACGCCGAAGCAGAG
>JBDTMY010000205.1:0-14245 GCA_039934015.1 Chloroflexota bacterium
CGCGCGACGCCTGACTTCACATCGAGCACGAAGAACCCACCCTGGCCGACGTAGGCGATCTTCGTCCCGTCCGGTGACCACGCCGGGACGACGTCGTCGCCGGTCTGCCCGATGGCCTTCACGCCTGATCCATCGCAGGGAACGAGATAGAGGTCGGACGGGATGCTGAGGTGCGCGAGCTTTCCGCCGCGGGCGCCGCGCGTGACGGTGTGTCCCGCCCCGGAGAACACGACCGCGCAGTCGTTCGGCGAGAAGCGTGGAGCCTGCAAGTACCAGAAGGCATCCCTCGTCTGAAACAGCGGCCGCGCGTTCGCTCCGTCGCTGTCGGCGCGCCACAGCGTGTCGACCTGACCGTCTTTCAGATGGACGTAGACGATCGACTTTCCATCGGGACTGATCGTCGGGTCGGCACCGTCCTTGACCAGCCGCCTCCGCTCACCGGTGCGCAGATCCAGCCGCTCGAGCGCGTCATCATTGCCGGTGAAGGAGCCGTTCTGGATGATCGCGGCGCGGCGGTGGAAGTAGACGATGTTGCCCGAGGCGTCGAAGCGCGGGCTCGCATAGAAGACGTTGTCCGCCTCGTGCTGCACGATCGCGCGCAATCCGCTGCCGTCGATGTTCACGACATAGAGATCCGATCCGAATCCGCGTTTCGGGTCGGGCTGCCCCGTTAGCGCGAACACGATCGACGTTCCGCGCGGGTGCAGCGACGGTGTCGACGGCGCGCTCTGCGGCGGCAGGTCGACGAGCCGCCCGAGCGTACGCGCCGTGCTGTCGAGGGCGAGCAGCCCGCCGGGATTCGCAAGGATGAACGACGCCTGCGCGCCGACGCCCGGAGCGACCGACGCGGTCGGCGTGGGCGGATCCGAGTTTGGGGTGCAGGCCGCGACGAGCAGCGCAATTAGGAGACCGAGCGGCGCGAATAGAGGGTTTCGGTGGCGACCCCCCGTGCCGCGCGACCTGCTCACGCGATGACCTCGCCGGAACGCGCCGCGCGATCGTGCGCGCGTCCTTTGATGCGCGCCGCCGTGCGCGCGTAACGCTGGACCGCGCTCACGAACGCGGCGTGGGACCAGGTGAGCGGCGAGACCGAGAGCGGCTCGCCGGTGTAGGGGTGCACCTGCTCGGCGAGGACGCCTGACGGCAGCGCCTTGCTCGCGCACCACCGGAGCAGGGCGAGCGGCCGCTCGAGATCATCGAGCGTCGCCGCCGTCGCGATGTACCACTCGGCCAGCCACAGCGTGCTGACGAACCACGGATTTCCGGGGACGCTCGTGACGTCCTGCGAGACCTGGAAGTAGTAGTCGTTCTCGTAACGCGCGACACCGCCGACCGGCGTACGCACGGTCAGCCGCTGCTCGATGGCCTTCATCGTCGCGACGACCCGTGGGTCGCTCGCGGGCAGCATGCCGAAGAGGAAGATGCCGGCGAGTGAGATATCGATCGTCGCGTCCTTGACGATCATGCCGTCCGGCAGGACCGCGACGGTGCGAACGAACCGGCCGCGATCCCCGTCCCACAGGTGGGTGAGGGCCGCCTCGCGGATCTCCTGCGCTGCGACGGCGTAGCGCTTCGCGAGCTCGTGCTGGCCGAAGGCCACCGCGAAGTTTCGACCGGCGGTGAGTCCGGCCCACACCGCGGCCGTCGTGAAGGCGTGGATGCCGCGGCGCTCTTCCCACAGGTCGAATGACGGCGCCGGAAGCTTGGTGTGCACCTCGCGGAACGTCGCCATGAAATCGGCGCCGGTGCGCACCAGCTTGCGATAGAGCGGCCGGATGAATTCGATGTCGCGATCGCGCTCGTAGTGCTGCCACAGCGCCCAGATGGGCAGCCCGGTCTCGTCCTCCTGGATCGGCAGCTCGAGCCGCCCTTCCGGCGTGGACCACGCGTGCCACGACGAACCGAGCGAGCCGTCCGGGTTGTACTTGTGCAGGAGGTAGCCCTCGCGTGTCATCAGGTCGCCGCAGAGGAAGAAGAAGCGGCGGGTCACCTCTCCGTAGCCGGCGAGGTCGAGCGCGTCGGCGACGAGCGCGCCGTCGCGCGGCCACAGGTACGAGTACGTGTCGCGGTTGAAGCGAAGGACGTCCGAGTCGTTGCCGGCGATGATCGCGCCGCGGTTGTCGACCTGGGTGCGGATGATGAGTGTCGAGCGCTTGTAGAGCCGCCCGATCTCCACCGGCAGGTGATCGGCGATCGACTCGTCCTTGTTCGCCCAGAGCCGCCAATAATCCTTGGTGCGCGCGAGGAACGATGCGGGCGTCCGCTCGCGGACCAGCTTGTCGAGCTCGCGCACGTCCTCGTATGACTCGCCAGCGGCGATCCAGAACACGACGGTCGAGCTCCCGCCGGCGGGGACGCGGAAGCTGAGCATCCCGACGCTGTCGATCGAGCCCTGCGCGACCGGGTTGCGCGAAAGCACGCCGTCCTCCGCGTCGCGCCAGGTGCCTTCCTTGCCCGGCGCGTCCTTCTGCCCGATCGCGAACGACGTCAGGCCGAACGAGTGTCCGCCCGAGGTGCCTGAGATGAGGAAGGCCCGCCGGCCCTTGTAGTGAACGATCGCCTGGGAGCGCGGGTCGTAGAACGCTGAGTCGCCGACCTCGTTGCCGAACAGGTGTGCGTCGAAGTGCTGGAACACGCGGATCTCGCGTTCGCGCCCGAATTCGTCCTCGACCGTGACCTCTTTGAAGTAGATGTTGCGGTCGAAGTCCACGGCGTCGCGGCAACGAAAGCGGAGGCCCAGCACCGGGTTGTGCAGCTTCGTGTCGCCCACGAGCGTCTCGTGCTCGTACTCGATGTGGACCTCCCAGTCGTCGCCGCCCACCCAGCTGAACGCGCCATCGACCCACACCCCGAAGCGGCAGGGGGCGCCGACGGTGTGGTTCTCCTGCCCGACGTGCGGGTAATAGATGTCGCGTAGCTGGTAACGGGCATCGAACGTGACGAGGAAGTCGCCGTTGCCCAGCGGTAGGTCGCGGGGCAAATCAGGCCCTGCGCGTGGCCGCGAGAAAACGCTTTGCGTTCGCGACGACGCCCGCGTGGTCGCCGCGGTCGAGGAGGTCGCCGCGGATGAGCGGCCCGCCGATGCCGAATCCGACGACGCCCGCCTTGAAGTACGCAGGTATCTCGTCGTACTCGACGTTCCCCGTCGCGACGAGGGGTAGGTGCGCAAGCGCGCGGCGGACGTTGGTCACGAAGTCAGGGCCGCCGATCGTCGCGAGCGGGTAGACCTTGATGAAATCGGCGCCGAGCTCGGCCGCCTTGACCATCTCCGTTGGCGTCATCGTTCCGGGCATCGTCATGACGTCGCGCGCGCGGCCGACCTCGAGCATCTCGGGGATGAGCGCGGGGCTGACGAGGAAGCGCGCGCCCGCGAGAACGGCGTCCTCGGCCTGAGGGCCGGAGAGCACCGTGCCCGCGCCGACGATCGCGCCGTGCTTCGCGAAGCTGTCGTCGGTCGCGAGCTTCGCGATCAGCTCGTACGCATCGGGCACCGTGAGCGTGATCTCGACCAGGCGGACGCCGGCCTCGGCCATGGCACGCGCGGCGCGCTCGGCGATCTCGGGCGTGGCCGTGCGGATCACCGCGACCAGCCGGTCCTCGCCGAAGACCCGGACCAGGTCGCGGCGCAGCGCCAGAGGCTGCTGCCCGATCGCCATCTCAGCCAATCGTATCGCCCGGTGAGCGTGCGATGGCCGCCGCGACTCGGCCGGCGAGCTCCTCGGCCGTCGCGAGATCCTCCAGTGCGAACCGGCGCTGCGACTCGGCATTGGTGAACGACATCGCGCCGCGCACCTGCACGCCGACGAGCAGCGGGACGCCCATCCACGAGCAGATGCCGCGCTCGAGCAGCTGGCGAAGGTGTTCGCTGTTCCGCGCGAGACGTTGGAGACGATCGGGGTCGACCTCGTCCCAGATCAGTGGCCGAGCGTTGCGCACGACCTCCCACACCGGATGCGTCCCAAGGGGATCGCGCCGATAACGACTCGCGATCGCCCAGTTCGCGCGCTCGACCTCGATGCCTAACCCGGCCAGGGCCACGCGCCGCAGCGACTCATCCCCTTCGAGCAGATCGATCCCGCAGAAGTCTGCCAGCTTGGGAACGGCGAGCCGCGCGATCTGTTGCAGGCGTCCTTCGACCGCGGTCTCTCCTCCGAGAGCCTCACCCGCCTGGAGCAGCAGGTGCATCCGACCCTCCGCCGCCTCCGCGGCCGCACGCGCGCGCCGCTCGGCGTCGAGCAACGTGGCGCGGTCGATCGCGCCCGCGAGGCGTTCGGCGATGAGACGCAGCAGGCCGAGCTCCTCGGGCGCGAACGTATGGCCGTGTTCGCCGGCGAGGTATAGGAGGCCAACGACCTCTCCGTCGGCGTGCAGCGGCGCGACGATGGATGACTGGACCGGTACGCCAACGAGGGCGTCGATCTCGGTCGCTGACAGATCGAGGATGGCCATCGGCCGGCGGGCCTGGATCGCGTGCTGCGCATCGCCGCTGCGGACACGCACCGAAGCGCGCGGCAGGATGTCGAGCCCGACTGCAGCGCGCACCGCGAAGCTGCCCGCGGGCTGACCCGGCACGAGCAGGATCGCCGCACGCGCGTCGAAGACGGGCACGATCAGCCGGAGCATCTCGGAGAGTTGGTCGTCGAGCCCCGTGCGGGCGAGCGCCGCGTCCGTGATGCGCCGCAACGTCTCGAGCCGCGCCGTCGCGATCTCCGCGTCGGCTCGCGCGACGCGCTCGCGATCGAGCAGCTCGCGGCGCTCGTGATCGACCCGCCGCAGGTCACCAACGTCGCTCGCGTCGCGGATGAGGGCGGTGCGCTCGCGGCGCATGACGCCGATCTCGCGGATCATCGCCGACACCATGAGCGCGGTCAGGCAGTAGAGCACGAGGATGAACGCGAGGTAGGGGATCTGGATCGGCAGGCCGAGCGCGTTCTCGCGCCAGATCGCGAGCCCGACGAACTCGAGCGACACGACCAGTGTCGCGGCCCCGGCGCCGATGTCTCCGAGGCGGAACGCCGCGCTGATGATGAACAGGACGGCGAAGAGCGGGAATAGCAGCCAGTTCGGCTCCGGCGTGATCGCGAGCATGCCGAGGAAGATCACGATGCAGTCCCCGACGAACGCGACCTTCGAGATCTGCTCCTGATCCTCGGCGGTGCTCGCCCGCCCGGAGAGGAAATGCAGGACGGCGGCCCACACCAGGAGGAATCCCGAGAGCGCGAGGACGTAGCCGAGGCCGAGATTCGGAAGGAGCGGCGTGATCAGCAGCGCGGCGACGGCACCCGCGACGCGCGTCCAGGTGATCGCGCGCTCGAAGCGTCGCGGCGCCTCAGCGCTCGATGAGGAAGACCCTTGCGGGCGCACCATCACCGCCTTCGAACTTGATCGCGCCGCACGCGAGGTCGTACGCGCCAGACGGCACGTCTTTAAGGTCGAGACCCTCGATGATCACGACCTTCGCTTCGAGGAGCGTCTGGTGCGTGGGATAGCCCTCTTTCTCAGGCCCCTGTGGCTCGATCGAAAGGTAGTCGATGCCGACGAGCTTCATGCCGCGGTCGACGCACCAGCGGGCGCCGGTGCGATCCAGCGCGACGAAGTCGCGGTCGAAGGGTTTCACCGGCTCGCGCCAGCGCTCGCTGTTGCGCGTTTTGAAGAGGATCCGCTCCGTCCCCGCGGGCACGCCCGCTTGCTGGAGCCACGCCCCGCCGATGTGTCCGGGGCCGTCGAAGGCCAGCACGCGGCAGGGCCCCACGAGCGCGTCGACCGGGAGCTGATCCACGGTGCCCGCGCCCTCGATGAAGTGCACCGGCGGGTCGACGTGCGTGCCGGTGTGGTCGCTGAACGACACGAGCGACACGTTTGCCGAATCGCCCTTCGCGATGCGCCGCAGTGGCGTCAGCTTAGGCCCCTCCTCACCCGGCCAGGTCGGCATACCCGCGCGCATCACCAGTGACACGTCGTGCACCTTCACGGACTCACCTCCACCACGGTCTTTATCTGCGCGGGATCGTGACGCAGCGCGGCCGCCGCGTCGGCGAGTGGCACCCGTCGCGTGATGAGCGCCCCCAGGAAGCCTGGCCAGCGCCGCTCCGCCTCGGCCAGATCCACGATCCCCTGACGGAAGTCATCGGACTTCGCGTTCACGGTGCCGAGCACCAGCACGTTGTCGAGCACGAGCTTCCGGTTGATCAGGTCCGCCGGCACCTCGAGCGTGCGCATCGCTCCGGTCACGCTGGCCAGGAGCACCGCACCATTGGCGCCCACGAGCCGGAGGCATTCAAACGCCACGGCGGAGTTGCCGGTCGCCTCGATCACCACATCGATCCGCTTCGAGCGCTCGGCGATGGTCGCGAGTGGCGTGACGCTCGTCGCGGCGTAGCCCGCTCCGATGCGCGCGAGGAGCGCCTCCTTCTCCGGTTTGTGCCGACGCTCGACCACGGTGACGTCCAGACCCTGGAGACGAAGCTTCACCGCCGCGAGGATCCCCACCGGTCCGCCCCCGGCGACGATGGCGGTCCGCGGGTCCCACACCGTCATGCGTCGCTGCGCAGCTACGACGTGGCGCCATCCTTTTTCGGCGACCGTCAGCGGTTCGAGGAGCACCGCGACATCGGCGATCGGCTCGGGCACCGCGTAGAGGTACTCGGGCCGCTCGGCGAAACGCTCGGCGCAGAACCCGTGAATGCCGTTGATGCCGCGTTCGCTGAACCCGCCCCAGAGGCACATGTCCTGCTCGCCGCTACGGCAATTCGGACAGCCGTCAGGCCGTCGGACGCTCGCGACGACCGGTGTGCCGGCCTTCAGCCCACCGGCGTCGCGGGTCACGCGTCCGAAGCTCTCGTGACCGATGACGAGCGTGTCGGCCCCGTCCGGCGCGCGCCCGTATTCGCCGCGCTCGATCTCCGCGTCCGTGCCGCAGAGCCCGACGCGCACCACGTCGACCTGGACCAGGTCGTCGGCGATGCGTGGATCGGGTATGTCGCGCACCGCGGCTGACCCCGCGCGTCCCGGCCTGACCGTGAGCGCTCGCACGCGCGGAGCATATGGGCACTCAGCCCGCGATACTGACGCGCGATGGTCACGCCGCGCGAGGTCGAGCAGATCTTCCGCGAGGCCGGTGCGTTCCGCGAGGGACACTTCGTGCTCGCGTCGGGAAAGCACTCGGCCCGCTACCTCGAGAAGTTCCAGGTCCTGCAGTGGCCGGTGCGGACCGCCGCTCTCTGCGCGGACATCGCCGAGTGGGCGCAGCGGCTCGCTCCGGCGACGGTCGCGGGACCGACGACCGGCGGGATCATCCTCGCGCACGAGGTCGCGCGCCAGCTGGAGCTGCGCGCGGTCTACGCGGAGCGGTCCGAGAGCGGTCGCGGCCGGGAGTTCCGCCGTGGCTTCGAGCTCGCGCCGAGCGAGCGCGTGCTCGTCGTGGACGACATCATGACGACCGGCGGATCCGTACAGGACACGATCGAGGCGGTACGGGCCGCAGGTGCCCAGGTCGTGGGCGTGGCCGTCCTCGTTGACCGCTCGGGCGGCGCTGCCACGCTGGACGTTCCGCTCCACGCGCTGTGGACCGTCGATATCGCGAGCTTCGCGCCGCCTGATTGCCCACAATGCGCGGAGGGCGTGCCGATCACAAAGCCTGGCACGACCCCTGCTCAGGTGGTGCGCAAGTGAAAGATCTCGTCAAGCTCATCCGCACGCTCGCGTGGACGGCCTTCGCCGCCGCGATCTATCAGGAGCTGCGCAAGCCACCGGAAGCCCGCAGCTGGAATGGCAAGGTCGCGGGCGCCGTGCCATACGACTTCCGGATCCCGACGCTTGACCGCCTGCGCGAGGCGTATTGGAACCCCGACAGCGAGCAGGTCTTCTCGGAGAAGGTCTTCGGCGTCGGCTGGGCCGTCAACATCCCGGTCGCCGCGCGAAAGGTCAGCGAGATCGTGTCGCAGTACGCCGAGTCGAGCGCGTCGCTGCGGCGTCGCGTTTCGCACCGCGAGGAGCCGCGGGCGTTACCCGACGACTCCTGATCTCGACATACGCGGGGAGGAAGCGCTCAAGCTCGTCCGCTGATCCCGGCTCGCCGCCCTCGTAGCTCGGAGAGAACTCCCACAGACCGTCCACGAGCAGGCCGTTCTTCGCGCAGGCGTTGACGAGATCGCTGATGCGGTGTCCGTACTCGAGCGTGCGAGCCTCGACCTTCACCGCTCCGAACTCCCAGGTCGCGTCCTCGAAGGGGATGTGTTCGTCCTCGAAGTAGCGCTGCTTGAAGCCCCAGCCCGTTCCGGTCCAGGTCTCCTGCATACGCAGCGCGACCGGGTGCATCGTCGAGAAGACGTAGATCCCACCCCGCGCCAGCACGCGTGCGGCCTCGGCGATGACGCGCTCCGCGTCGGGGACGAAGACCATCGAATGGTGGTGGCTCACGACGTCGAACGCTCCGTCGGCGAACGCCGAGAGGTCGCGCATGTCGCCCTGAACGAACCGAAGCTTCGTTCCGCGGTCGCGAGCGAGCGCGCGCACCGTCGCCAGCTGTCTTTTGGAGATGTCCAACAGCGTCGTCTCGGCGCCGAGCTCCGCGAACAGGACGGCGTCCCAGCCACCACCGCCCGCCAGCGACAGCACGCGTTTGCCCTCGAGATCGACGCCGCGGAGGCGACGGCGCGTGAGCTCGTCGAGGAAGCGCCGCTTGCCGGAAGCGTCGCGCGGCGGCTTGCCCTGTGGCCGCGTGTACGGAATGCCGGCCTCGGCCAGGCGCTCCCACATCAGCCGGTTGTGCTCGCCCACGTCGTCGATGGCGACGCGTCGCGTCACGGCACCGGCTCGCAGCACTTGTTGAGATGCGCGTCGAGGAAGGCGCGCACACCTGCTGCGTCGTACGCAGGCAGCTCTAGGGTCCATTCCCAAGCCGTGAGCACGAGCGTGCCGGGCGCGATCTTCTCGTAGGGGCGGATCAGGAGCTTTACCTCGCCGTACTTGTCCTTGGGGTACGTCGTCAGCAGCCCCTGCAGCGCGGCGAGCGCGTCCGGCGTGATGTTGTTGTACGAGGCGACCACGCCGCCGTGCTCCAGGTTGTGCAGCGCGCGCTCGTCCGGGACCGGCTCGGTGTGCGGGCCCCACGTCGCGGGCCCCGGCCAATGCGGACCGTACGTCGGCGGGTATGAGGGATAGCTGATCGGCTGGCCATCGGTGATGTGATTCCCGACGCCGCTGCCTGGACCGGTGAACTTCCCGGGGCCACCGCCGAGGCCGAACACCGAGCGTGCCACAAGAACGCCGACCACGAGTACGACGGCCGCGGCGCCCACGGCCACCCAAGGGACGCGGCGATGCCACGCGTAGTTGCTGGGTGCGCTCGCGCGCGCGCCCCGTAGGACGCGCTTCTTCTTACGCGGCATGTCCCGCTACTGGCCCAGCGCGGCGTCGACGGCGTCGCGGATGCGGGCCAAACGATCGTTGCGCTCGGCTGCGAAGCGCTCGATGCCCGCGAGCAGGTGCTGCGGCGACAGGTGCGCCTCGGCGATCACTTCGTCGACAGTGCCGCCGGTGCGCCAGCGATCGTCCCAATCGGAGGTCAGCGAGTACTCGGCGACGACGGGGTGCTCTATCCAGTCGCGCATGACGCGCCGCGAGCGGTTGCTGATCACCATCGCATCGACACGGTCCGCGGCCGATGCGATCTCGTCGCGGTAGCCCTGGTCCTGCAGCGCGAAGAGCTGCGGGCTGATCGCGGCGACGATCTTCACGTTGAGCCCGCGCTCATCCAGCTGCGGCAGGATCCTCACGACGTTCGCGGTCGTCGACGTGCCCTGCACGAAGATCGTCCCCAGGCGTGGCTGCCCGTCGCGATAGCGGCGGATGAGATACGCGCCGCGGGCCGCCGCGAAGTGCGAGTCCATGCCCAGCGCCTCCCGGTCCGGGATGTCGACGTTAGGTCTCGTGAGGTGCAGCGCGACGATCGGCGCCTTCTGGCGGAGCGCCGCCCCGAGCACGACGGGGACCTCGTTGTATTCCCAGGGGTGCAGATCGATGACCGCGCCGTCCGGGAAGAGCTGCGTGACCCCGGTCTCGAAGATCCCGAAGTGCGTGCGTGAGTCCTCGGCGGTCTCGGGACCGGAGTGCCCGGCGATCCAGAGGACCTTGCCCACCTGCAGCTCGCAGTCCTGCGCGAGCTGGCTGAAGAGGCGCATCTCGCCGTATTTCAGATACGAGAACGCGCCGTACGTCGAGCAAGCGCCCCAGAACCCGTTGAAGTCGTTGAACGGATCCGCTGCGAGGTTCACCGACGCGATGCCGCAGGCGACGCCGGAGTTCGTGAACTCGGTGATCTGCTGCGGCAAGAGCGCGCCGTGGATGTTCGTGTCGCGCTGATACCAGCCCCAACCCTCGGCGTCGCCGAATCCCTTCATGAACCCGGCGATATTCGTGGACTCGGCGAGGTCCGCCGACATCGCGATGAACAACGGACGACCGTAGTCCGACTTCGCGAACGTATTGACCCACGAGCCCCAGGTGGCCAGCGCCGCGCGGTTCGGCTTCTTGTCACCCGGCTTCGCCCACATCGCCTCGGGGTAGTGCTCGTAGTCGAAGATGCGCTCGTCCTTGAAGATGTCCTTCGCGCGCCCGCCCAGAAAGAACGTCGGTAGCTCGTCCGGGACCGTGTGCGCGATGTCGACCAGCCGATCGGAAAGGTAGTCGGACACGTCGCGCCGCGAGTGGAGCACCGACGCGGCGACCTCGAGATTCCGCCGCGCCTGCGCGCGTATCGCCTCGGCGTCCTTCGGGGCGGGCTGGTCAACGCCCTCGTACTCGACGCCGTACTTCTTCTGGAATTCCTTCCGCAGCTGCCAGAAGAGATCGTGGTTCATCGTGTGGGCGGTCCCATGGGAGGCGTAGTCGTATTTGAGGTACCCGCGGCCCTTGCGCGTGCGGAACCAGCCGACGCTCGGCACGCGGTCGGGGTTCTCGCCGCGCGCCGCGTCGAGCACGACCTTCGTCACGTCGTCCCACTCGCTGCCCTGTTCGGTGCCGACCACGCGCCAGCCGTACGGCTCGAACCAATCGCGCGGGCCGCCGTGGACGACGCTCGATACCGCGTTCACGTCGATGCCGAAGTCGTTCCAGTCGAGGAGGAACACGAGGTTCGAGAGTCCGAGGCCCCAGGCCGAGTTGCGCGTCTCGTGACTCGCGCCCGGCGTCAGCCCGCCCTCGCCCTCGACGGCGAAGACCTTGACCTCCTCCGCGCCCGCGATCTTCAGCGCCACGGCCTGGCCCACCGTCGGCGGCATGCCGTGTCCGGATGGTCCGGTATTCCACTTCAGGAACAGCGTTTTCCCGGCCATCTCCGCATGCCCCGGGAGGCCGCCGTGGCGACGCAGTCCGAGAAGGTCTTCCCACGTCAGCGCGAATTTGCCTTCGAAGGGAGAGGCGAAGCGCTCGTCGCGGGTACGCTCGTGACGCACGCGCAGCGCCTCGTTCAGCGTGGCGAGCGTCGCGTAGATCAGCGGGACCGTGTGTCCGGCCGACAGGATGAACCGGTCGCCGAAGGGACGCCACGGCTTCAGCAGGTCGTGGCGCATCGCACCGGACAGCATGAGCGCCAGGAGCAGATGCACTTTCGAGCGTGAGCCGCCGGGATGACCGCTCTGCCGGTAGTTCAGCGAGAGGTCGATGAACTCGTCGACGACGTCCTTCGTGACCTCCCAGAGCGGGAAAGCCGCTGCGGAGTCGGCGTAGAGGCGCTCGACCTCGGAAGCGACGGTGCGAGCCACAGGGCTTTTTGTAGCACCATTTGAACCATGAGCGGTGGCGCGCGCGTCATGCCCGAGACCGTGCGCGTGGCCAGCGAGGGCGAGACGCTCCTTGGCGATCTGTACGGCGACCTTCCGTCACGTCGTGCGGCGATCCTGGTGCATGGCCAGGACTGGGATGCGTACGGCTGGCGCGACGTCGCTCAGCGTTTCGTGGCGCGCGGCGTCCCGGCTCTCGCGCTGAACCTGCGCGGTTATGACGGCTCGACCGGCAAGACGACGGACTACGCGCCGCCGGCGCCGTGGTCGCCGGTGACCGACCTGCGCGCGGCCAAGGCGGCGCTCCGCGAACGCGGCGCGCGTGAGATTGCGCTCGTCGGTGCGTCGATGGGCGGCCACGCCATCCTCGCGTCGAGCTTCGAGGCCGACGTGGAGTGCATCGTCTCCCTATCGGCGCCGGTCGTCGCGGTGCCCGACGAGCTGTCGCGGCGCGTCACCGGGCGGAAGCTCTTCGTGTGCGCCGACAGCGACACGCTCGGTGCCGCGCTGCACGTGCTCAACGCTTTCGCGATCGTCGGGAGACCGAAGACCCTGCTGATGTTCGGCGGCAGCGAGCATTCGCGCGGTATGTTCGCGGCGCCGTACGGACGGGAAGCGGTGAACGCGATCGTCGAGTTCGTGGCGCAGGGGCTCTGATGCCGGCGCGCGTCAATCCCGACGTGCCCGGCGAGCCGCTGCTGCTGAAGCGCGCCGGAAAGCGCCTGCGGGCCCTGCGCCAAAAGCGCGGGCTCACCATGGCCCAGCTCGGCGCCGACAAACGCGGCCGCGTCTACTTCGAGAGGCAGTATGTGTGGAAGATGGAGACCGGACGGGTGGCGCCGTCGCTCGCCGCGCTCGCGCACTTCGCCCGCCGGCTCGACGTCACGCTGTCCGAGCTGCTCCGAGGTATCTGACGGAGGACGAAGGGATGACGGAGGAGCGTGTGCGGTGCAACTGCGACTGGCCATTGCCGTCGCATGCGGACCACCGGCTGGGCTAGTTAGGCGGTCGGAGCCACTTCGCGGGATCTAACCTGCGCGAGAGGCAGCGTCACGTGGAAGGTCGTTCCCGTCTCGGCGTTGCGTTCCGCCCAGAGCCGCCCGTGATGTCGTGAAACGATCTCGCGGCTGATGTAGAGGCCGAGCCCCAGACCGCCGACATGGTCGGCGCGTGGGTCGGGGGAGCGATAGAAGAGGCCGAAGATCTTTTCGACCTCGCCCGGCTCTACGCCGATGCCTTGGTCGCGTACGGACACGACCGCGTGCGCGCCGTTCACGCGCGTGGAGACCTCGATGCGCCCGTTCTCCGGGGAGTATTTGATCGCGTTGCCAATGAGGTTTTCGAGGACCTGTTCGATCCGATCGCGGTCGGCGACGATCGGGGCCGCACCCTCGATCTTCGCCACGATCTCGTGACCCTTGCTCAGCAGGCGTATCCGCTCCGCGACCTCGCGCACGACGTCCGCCAGGTCGATCTCGGCCAGCCGCATCTCCACTCGACCCTGCTGCAGCCGCGAAACGTCGAGGAGCTCGTCGATCAGGCGCGCCAGCTTCTTCGCCTGGCGGTTCGCCATCTCCAGCGTCTCGTCGGCCTTGTGTGCCTCCTCGCGGAGCGCGGGCAGGATGTCCGGCGCCGCGGCCAGGCGCACGATGCGGCGCCGTGCGATCTGCATGAAGCCGCTCACGGCCGTGAGTGGCGTGCGCAGCTCGTGCGAGGCCATCGAGAGGAACTGCGTCTTGAGCTTATCGAGCTGCTCGAGCTCGACCAACCGCTGGCGCAGCCGGCGCCGCTCGATCGCGCGCCCGATCGTCGCGCGAAGCTCGTCGACGTCCGAGGGCTTGATGAGGTAGTCGTACGCCCCGCTGCGCAGGGCCGTCACCGCCGACTCGAGCGATGCGTAACCCGTGAGCATGATCGACACGGTGTCGGGCCAGAGCTTCTGCGTCTCGCGGAGGATCTCGATGCCGTCGAGATCGTCGAGTCTCAGATCGGTGAGCACGACGTCGAATTCCTGCTTCCGCAGATGCTCCAAGGCCTCTTTGCCGGTCGTGACAGCAGTGACCTCGTTGCCGTCGAGCTGCAGGATGGCCTTGATCGTCGTCGCGACGCTCTGCTCGTCGTCGACGACGAGGATCTTACTGCCCGACATCGACCTGCGGCCCCGCGATCGGAAGCGTGATCGTGAACGTAGTTCCCTGGCCGGCCCGGCTCCGCACTTTGAGGGTCCCGCCGTGCGCCTGCACGATGCCGTGCGAGACCCATAGGCCGAGGCCGGTGCCTTTCTCGATCTTCGTCGAGAAGAACGGCTCGAAGATCCGCGCGATCGCATCATCGCCGATCCCCGTGCCGGTGTCCCGAACGTCGATGCGCACGACGTCGGCCGAATACGGATCCAGCTCGCCGCCGCCGGTGTGGGTGGAGATGATGAGCCGCCCACCGCTCGGCATGGCCTCCGTGGCATTGAG
>JBDTMY010000206.1:0-11778 GCA_039934015.1 Chloroflexota bacterium
CGGACGACGGGCGGGTTCGCGGGATCTTCGAAATGCGTGGTGTCGATGAAGCGGAGCTTCCCGAGGCGCCGATCCATCAACACCGAGTGCGTTCGCGCGCCGCCTCCGAAGAAACGGACGCCTTGAAGCAGGTCGCCGTCGGTCACGCCGGTCGCGACGAAGCGAACGTCGCGTCCGCTCGCCAGGTCCTCGGTGCGGTAGACGCGGCCGTCGTCGATGACGCCCATCTTCTTGGCACGCTCGCGCTCCTCGTCGCTTCGGAATTTGAGGCGCCCGAGGATCTCCGCTCCGAGACATCGCAGCGCGGCCGCCGCGAGGACGCCCTCAGGTGCGCCGCCGATGCCCATCACAGCGTGAACGCCGGTGCCGGCCACGGCCACCGAGATCGCGGCCATCAGGTCTCCGTCCTCGATGAGCTTGATGCGCGCGCCGGCGGCTCGCAGCTGCGCTACGAGCTGTGCGTGACGGGGCCGGTCGAGGACCACCACCGTGAGATCGTCCACATCGCGGTTCAGTGACTTGGCGATGATCTTCAGGTTCTCAGCGACCGGCCGGTCGAGATCGACCTTACCCGCGGCCGGCTTCCCCACGATGAGCTTCTCCATATAGGTATCCGGCGCGTGCAGCAGGCCGCCCGGCTCGGACACCGCGAGTGTCGCGAGCGCGTTCGCCCGACCTTTCGCAACGGGGTTCGTGCCCTCGAGGGGATCCACGGCGATGTCGACCTCAGGACCTTCACCGCGTCCCACCTTCTCACCGATGTAGAGCATCGGCGCCTCGTCGCGCTCGCCTTCGCCGATGACGATGGTCCCGCTGAACGCGACCTCGTCCATCGCTTTTCGCATCGCCTCGACCGCGGCCTCGTCGGCGCGGTCGTTGTCACCATGGCCCATCCAGTGCGCGGACGAGATCGCGGCGGCTTCGGTGATGCGCACGAGCTCAAGGCTGGACGTCCGATCGGTGGGGACCGGCGGGCCGAGCATGGGGCTAGACCCTACTGGCTTCCGCGGACGGGTGCACGAGCGCGGATCAGCCGCTCCGCCGCGTCCTCGATGCGCGGAAGCGGCTCGCGCATCGCCGCGTCGCGGTCCGTCTCCGACTGGCCGGCCAGTGTCTCGATCGCCTCGATGCCGGCGTCGCGCATCGCCTCGTGACCGGGGCCGATCATCCCCGCCACAGCGACGACCGGGACTCCGCGTCGCTTCGCGGCGACGGTCACGGCATGCGTGAGCTTGCCGTAGGTGCTCTGTCCGTCGATGCGCCCTTCACCGGTCACCACCAGGTCCGCCCCGACAAGCCGTTTCTCGAAGCCAACGGCATCGAGAATGAGCAAAGCGCCAGAGACCAGCCGCGCATCGAGGAACGCGATGAGCCCGGCGCCGAGACCACCGGCCGCGCCAGCTCCCGGAACGCTCCGCACATCCCGGCCCACGAAGGCTTCGACGACCTCGGCGTAACGCGTGAGCGCCGCCTCGAGCTCGCGTTGGATCTCGGGCGTCGCGCCTTTCTGCGGTCCGTACACGGCGGTCGCGCCCTCCGGGCCAAGGAGCGGGTTGCGCACGTCGCACGCGACGTCGATCGCCGGTCGAATAAGACGCGGATCGGTCTGGCCCTCGATGCGCGCGAGACGCTGCAGCGCAGCCCCGCCTTCCGGCAGATCGCGCCCATCGCTGTCGATGAAGCGGTAGCCGAACGCGCGCGCCATGCCCGCGCCGCCGTCGTTCGTCGCGCTGCCGCCGATGCCGATGACGATCCGCTGTGCGCCCGACGCGGCCGCAGCGAGGATCAGCTCGCCGGTACCGCGCGTGGACGTGACGCGTGGATCGCGCTCGTCATCTCGAAGCAGCGGGAGCCCGCTCGCGGCGGCCATCTCGAGAACCGCGGTCGCGTGGTCGCCGAGCACGCCCCAGTGCGCATCGATCTCGCGTCCGAGTGGATCGTGTACGCGCGCGTCGCGCATCTCGCCACCCGTCGCGCGCACGAGGGCAAGTGCAGTCCCCTCTCCCCCATCCGCGAGTGGAAGCTCGACGCACTCGGCGCGCGGCCACACGCGCCGCACGCCGCGGGCGATCGCGCTCGCGACGGCGACCGCGTCGGCGCTGCCTTTGAACGATTGGGGAGCGATGACGACCCGCGGCGCGTCGCGCTCGGGCACGCGGGAATGATAAGTACGATGCGGACGTTCATCCGGCGTGCCCCCTAGACTCGAAAACACGTGACCCTCACGACCGGGCCAGACGCGGGCTGTACCCCGCGCGCCCCCGACGAGCTCTCCGGAGTCTGGTCGCAGGTCGCCGAGCAGCGATCGCCAGCCAGCATCTTCCTCACTCCGGAGTGGATCGCGGTGGCGCGCGAACACGACAGCGCTGAGGCGATCACCCTCGCCGTGGGCGATCCGCCGCACGGCATCGCGGCGCTCGCGCTTGATGCCGATGGAACGATGCGCTTCGCCGGCGGCGAGCTGACCGACGAACAGGATGTGGTCGCACCGGCCGGCGATGCACAGCAGCGCGCGGTCGCGACCGCGGTCGCAAGCTGGATGGCGAGCGAGGCCCCGCGCCGGGTCCGCCTCGGATTCGTGCCCGAGGACGTGCCGACGCTCGAGGCGATCGCAACGGTGCTCGGTTCCGGCGGGTACCGCGTCGAGCGGTCACGGCTGATCACGAGCCCGCGGCTCAGGCTGCCGAGCGACTTCGAGACGTACGTGCAGAGCCTTGGCAAGAAGGAACGACACGAGCTGCGTCGCAAGATCCGGCGCCTCGAGAACGCGACGCGGGCGAGCTTTCGCTGGGCCAGCGAGACCGAGCGCGGCGCTACCCTCGATCGCTTCTTCGCGCTCCATCGGCTCTCCCGCGGCGAGAAGGCGGACTTCATGACCCGCGATGTCGAACGTTTCTTCCGTGACATCGCCGACGCGCTCGCGCCGCTCGGACGGTTGCGCCTGGGGGTGCTGCGCGCGCACGACGAGGATGCCGCGGTGCTCGTCGCATTCGCGTATCGGGGCACGCTCGCGCTGTACAACGCCGCGTACGACCCGGCGCTCGCATCACTGTCGATCGGGATCGTCAGCCACGCCTGGGCGATCCGCGAGGCGATCGGCGAACGTTTCGATACGTACGACCTGCTGCGTGGCGACGAGCCGTACAAGTACGACCTCGGCGCGACGGATCGCTGGCTCGGTCAGCTCGAGGCGGTCCGCACGTGACACGACGCGTCGCGATGCTGTCGGTCCACGCCTGCCCGCTCGCGAAGCTCGGCGGTCGGGACTCGGGTGGGATGAACGTCTACCTGCGCGAGGTCGCGCGCGTGCTTGGACAGCGCGGCATCGAGGTCGACGTCTTCACTCGGTGGCGCGAGAAGTACGACCCGCGCATCCAGCAACTTGGTGAGAACGCGCGCGTGATCCACATCGAGTCAGGACCGATCGGCTATTGGCCGAAGATGGACGTGTACGACCACCTCGACGAGTTCACCGCCAAGCTGAACGAGCACGTCGCGTTGGAGGGCCGCTCGTACGACCTCATCCACGCCCACTACTGGCTCTCGGCAAGCGTCGCGCGCACCCTGGCGGCGCGCTGGCGAGTCCCGCGCATCCAGATGTTCCACACGCTCGGTCTGGTGAAGCGCGAGGTGATGGATGAGGATGTCGACGGCGAGAGCGACGTGCGCGTCACCATCGAACGGCAGGCCGTGCAGGATTCCGAGGCGATCGTCGCTGCGAGCGAGATCGAGCTCGCCGAGCTGCGCGATCTCTACGGCGCGGATCCCGCGAAGGTCCACATCATCCCCTGTGGCGTGGACCCGACGGTGTTCCGCCCGATGCGCCAGGCGGACGCGCGCGAACGACTCGGCCGCGACCAGTGCGAGCGCATCGTCCTCTTCGTCGGCCGTATCGAGCAGATCAAAGGGATAGACGTACTGCTGCGCGCTCTCTCCCTTCTCTTCATCCGACGACCTGACCTGCGAAGCGACGTATGCCTCATCGTCGTGGGCGGCGCCCTCGATCCGCAGGACGACGGATCCGAGACCGAGAAGATCCTGGAGCTGCGCCGGCTGGTGCACGAACACCGCCTGGAGGCGAACGTGAATTTCGTCGGTTCGCTCGACCAACCGGCCCTAGCGCTCTACTACGCCGCCGCCGACGTGTGCGCCGTTCCGTCGCTCACCGAGTCATTCGGTCTGGTCGCGCTCGAGGCGATGGCCTGCGGCACGCCGGTCGTCGGCACGCGGGTCGGCGGTCTGCAGACGCTCATCGAGCACGGCGAGTCGGGCCTGCTCGTTCCCCCGGGCGACGACGAGGCGCTTGCGGACGCGATCGAGCAGGTACTCACCGACCATCGGCTACGGATGCATCTCGCGCACGGCGCACGCGACAGGGCGGAGCGTTTCACGTGGCAGAGCGTTGGCGAGAACATCGACGCGCTGTACCGATCCGTCGTCGCGTCATCGCCGAAAGTGCGGGTATAGGAGTGGCCGAAGCGTTCGCGGTCCCGAATCGAGCGATGGCAATCGTCGCGCACCCGGATGATGTGGACTTCGGCTGCTCGGGAACGCTCGCGGGTTTCATCGAGCGCGGGACGCACGTGACCTACTGCCTTCTCACGAGTGGCGACAAGGGCACGCACGATCCGAAGATGCCACCGGAGGCGCTCGCGCAGACGCGCGAACGGGAGCAGCGCGCGGCCGGCGAGGCCATCGGTGTGAAGGAATTCGTGTTCCTCCGGCATCGCGACGGTGAGCTCGAGCGGTCGATGGCGCTGCGCGAGGAGGTGTGCCTCGCAATACGGGTGCACAGACCAGACCTCGTCCTCACCAACGACCCCTGGGGCCATTACCAGATCCACCCCGATCACCGCGTCGCGGGGTGGTCCGGGATGGACGGCGTGATCGCCGCGCGCGATCATCTCTTCTTCCCCGATCAGCTGAGCGGCGGCAAGCTCGCGAAGCATCGCGTCACGCGAGTCCTCCTGTTCGGGTCGCGCGAGCCGAATGTGTGGTTCGAGATAAGCGCCACGCTGAACAAGAAGATCAAGGCCCTGCAGTCGCACCGCTCGCAGCTCGGCGGCCGCACCGAGTTCCCCAAACGGATGCGGACGTGGGCCAAGAGCGTCGGTGACGCCTGGAACGTGCCGGCCGCGGAGGCCTTCCGCTACATCGAGCTCGGTTAGTCATCAGGGCGCTCTAGTGCTTGAAGTGCCGCCTGCCCGTGAACAGCATCGCCATGCGGTGCTTGTTCGCCGTCTCGATCATCATCGCGTCGCGCAGCGAGCCGCCGGGCTGGATGATCGCGGTCACGCCCGATCGCGCCGCGACCTCGATGCCGTCCGGGAACGGGAAGTACGCGTCGGACGCCATGACCGCAAGGCGCGCGTTCTCGCCCGCCTTCCGCACGGCGACCTCGACGGCGACCACGCGCGAGAGCTGTCCCGGACCGACGCCGACGCTCGCTAGCCCCTTCACCAGCACGATGGCGTTGGAGGTGACGTGGCGAACGCAGCGCCACGCGAAGAGCAGGTCCGTCAGCTCTTCCAGCGTGGGGGTCCGCTCGGTGACGACCTTGAAGTTGCCTTCTTCCGTCACCGACTCGTCCGGTGTCTGCACCAGCATTCCGCCGGCTACCTTCTTGAGGTCGAGGGCGTGACCGTTCGATCGTTTGATGCGGCGGCCGTCGATAAGCGTGTTCGGCACGGAGAGGATCTCGAGGTTCTTCCGCTGGCGCAGGAGCGGTAGCGCGTCGTCGTCATAGCCCGGCGCGATGATCGCCTCATAGAACGTGTCCTGCATGGCCTCGGCGAGCTCGCGAGTTACCGGTCGGTTCGCGCCCACGATCCCACCGAACGCGGAGACAGAGTCGGCCATGAATGCGCGTTGGTAGGCCTTGGTGATCTCGCTCTCCGACGCGATGCCCGACGGGTTCTGATGCTTCACGATCGCGACGGTCGGCTGCGCGAAGTCGGAAACTATGCGCCACGCCGCGTTGATATCGAGCACGTTGTTGAAGCTCGCCGCGCGTCCATGGATCTGCTCCATGGAGACCATCGCCCCGCTCTCTTCACCGCGAATTGCATAGAACGCAGCCTGCTGGTGCGGGTTCTCCCCGTAGCGCAGGTCACGCACCTTGCGGAGTGACAGCGTCATGTCGTCGGGGAACTGGATGCCAGCCTCGCTCACGAAACGCGAAGCGATCGTCGCGTCGTACGCCGCCGTGTGCGAGAACGCCTCGGCCGCTAGAAGCCGGCGCGTCTCGAGCGACACGCTGCCCCGGCCCTTGAGCTCGTCGATCACGGCGCTGTAGCGATCCGGGCGCGCCACGACCACGACGTCCTGGTAATTCTTCGCCGCGGCGCGTAGCAGGGTGGCGCCTCCGATATCGATCTGATCCTGCAGCTCGAGCCCGCGCTTGCCCGACGCCGCGGCCTTCGCATAGGGGTACAGGTTCACCGCGACGAGATCGATCGGCTCGATCCCCTCGCGAGCGAGCTCCGCCAGGTGCGCCTCGTCGTCACGACGCGCGAGCAGCGCCGCGTGAATGCGTGGGTGAAGCGTTTTCACGCGCCCGCCCAGCAGCACCGGCGAGCCGGTCTGCTCCTCGACGGCCTTCGAGTCCACGCCCTCCATGGCGAGCGCGGCGCGCGTGCCATCGGTGGCGATCAGATCCCAGCCAAGCTCGCGCAGGCCGCGCGCGAACGCGACAAGACCGGTCGTATCAGAAGCTGAGAGGAGTGCTCGCACGGTGTCTCCCTGTCAATCGCGCTGGCGATCGTTAGCATAGCCGCACCGTGCCGTTCGACCTCGGTCACTTCATTGACCGCTTTTTTCAGCCCTTCAACACCGAGTCGCGGTTCTATTGGCCCGCTGTCTACGCGGTCGGGATATCGCTCGTCGCCAATATCGTTTGGTACAACTGGCGCCGACGCAGCGCGGTGCCACCGGCCGAGAACGCCCTTAAACAATGGGCGTTCTGGACCAACATCGTGTTCCTCATCGTGATCATGGTGTGGATCATCGCGAAGCTGCCGTTCTGGGTCATCGGCGTAACGATCGCTGCGAACCTCGCCACGCTGGGCTTCATGTATCTCTACGTGCTACCGCCGCAGGAGGCCGCCTGGGAGCGCGAGCAGCGCCGGCAGCGTTACTTCCCGCAACCGGAGCATCGCAAGAAGAAGCGCCGCCGCTAGGTCACTCCGGCGCCGCGTACGCGACCGTGAAGTCCTGGTAACGGCGGTCGCCGTTCAGGTCGGAACGATCAACGCCCTCGACCTTCGCCATTCGTGGTCCATGCGCGAGCCATCGCTGAAACGCCGCGAGGGCGTCGGCATCGCCCTCAGCGACGAGCTCGACCGCATCATCGGCTCTGTTCCAGACGCAACCGGTGAGCCCGTGAGCCATCGCCTCGCGCACCGCCGCGGCGCGGAAGTTCACGCCCTGCACCAGCCCACGAACGACGAAACGCGCCCGAGTCATCAGCGCCGGTTGCGCCTCGCCAGCATCTCGTCGAGCGCGGAGGTGTTCGCGATGGCCGCGCGCGGTGCCCAGCCGCGCCGCGCGATGGCGACGGCGAATTCCATCCAGTCGAGCTCGTCGGTCGAATGCGCGTCGGAGTTCGCGACGAGCGTCACACCCTTGTCGAGTGCCTTGCGCACCCAGATGTCCGGCAGGTCGAGTCGCTCGGGACCGCCGTTGACCTCGATCCACGTGCCCGTCTCGACGGCGGTGTCGATCAGCGCCTGGAGATCGAGCGCGTGAGGATCGCGACGTTCGAGGAGGCGCCCGGTGGGATGCGAGATCGCGGTAACGAGCGGATGCCGCATCGCGGTAAGCACCCGTTCGGTCATGACCTCCTTCGTCTGGCCGAACGCGGAATGGACCGACGCGCTCACGATGTCGAAGCGCGCCAGCATGTCGTCGGGGTAGTCGAGCGTCCCGTTCGCGCGGATGTCGACCTCGGTGCCGACAATGACGCGGAAGGGCGCCAGCTCCTCATTGAGGCGCCGCGCCTCTTCGATGCGAGCCGTGATGCGATCGGCGCCCAGGCCGTTGGTCATTCCGAGCCCGGGTGAGTGGTCCGTGACCGCGAGATACGCGTAGCCCTTGTCGCGCGCGCGGCGTGCCATGTCGGCGAGCGTGTCGTGGCCGTCAGTCCAATTCGTGTGGGTGTGGAGGTCGCCGCGCACATCGCCCTGCGTGACGAGTGCCGGCAGCGTGTGGGCGAGCGCGGCATCGATCTCGCCGTGATCTTCGCGCAGCTCCGGCGGGATCCAGTCCATCCCCAGGGCGGCGTAGATCTCCTCCTCGGTCCGCGACGCGATCTCCTGGCCGCGCGCCTCCGCGCCGACCCGATACAGGCCGTATTCGTTCAGCAGCAGCTTCTTCTTCAGCGCGTGGCCTCGAAGCCGAACGTTGTGCTCCTTCGAACCCGTGAAGTAAAGGAGCGCGGCGCCCCACGAGTCCGGCGGCACGACGCGAAGATCGATCTGCAGACCTCGCGCCACGATGACCGAGGTCTTCGTCTCGCCGTGCGCGAGCACGCGCTCGACGGAGGGTGCGCGCACGAGCGCGTCCATGATCGGAGCCGCCTCGGTCGACCCGACGAGCAGATCGACGTCGCCGATCGTCTCGCGGTAACGACGAAGGCTCCCCGCGATCGAGACCTGTGAGATCCCCGTCTCCTGGCGCAGCCAGTCCACCATCGACGTCGCCGCGACCCGGGCGTGGTGCACCAGGTTGCGGCCGGTGCGCTGTTTCAGCGACGCGATCGACTTGAGGATGTTCTCCTCGGTCTTCGCCTGGATCTTCGGCAGCTCGCGCAGCCGATGAGCCTTCGCCGCCTCCTCGAGCTCGTCGACGGTCGTGATCTTGAGATTCTCGTAGATGATCCGGGCCGTCGCGGGTCCGACGCCGGGCACGCTCAGGAGCGTGATGAGACCCGCGGGGACGGCGGCCTTGAGCTCCTCATGTCGAAGTGAGGTGCCCGTGCTGACGAGCTGCACGATCGCGTCGCGCACCGATGGACCGACCTTCGGGACCTCCCCCAGGCGATCCTGCTCGACAAGCGTCGCGATCGGCTCCCGCAGATCGCGGATCGCGCGTGCCACCGCCCGGTAGGTGACGGCGCGGAAGACGTTCTCGCCCTTCAGCTCGAGGAGATCGCCGATCTCATCCAGGACCGCGGCGACGCCTTCGTTGTCATACGTGGCGGCATCGCGGGGCACGGATCGATGTTAGCGAGGAAGAGCGGAGTCCGCGCTAGGTGCGGGTGGACACCGGCGTGCGCGCGAGCTCGAGATAGCGGAAGGCCTGATCGGTCTCCCCACGCGCGCGCAGCTTCATCGCGTACTCAGCGGCGAACGTCGAAAGGCTCGGGTGGTCACCCACCTCCACGAGGAGCTCCACAGCCTTGCGATAGGCGCGGTCGCTCGCGGTGAACGACTTCAGCGCGTCCTGGGCGGCGCCGATCACGCGCAGCGCGTCGGCGCGCTGCACCGGCTGATCGGTGAGGACCTTCTCCGCGTGCCGTGCGATGTTCAGAGCCTGCTCGGCGTCGCCACTCGTGAGCGCGATGCGCGCGAGCACCAGCTCCGCGACGACGACCATTCCTTCGTCGTGGACCATGCGCGCCGTCGCCGCGCCACGCTGGGCGAGCTCGCGTGCCTCATCGTTCTTACCCATCTCGAAGTGGATCGACGACAGCGAGTGCAGGACCTGCAGCTGGAACGTCGTGTCCTCGACGCGCGTGAACAGATCGAGTGCGCGGCGGTAGTTCGCGATCGCGCCATCGAGCTCACCTGCGTCGTACAGCGATACGGCGACGCCCATGTAGCCCTGCGCCGCCAGGCGCAGCTCATCGATGCCGCTCGCAAGATCGAGCGCCGAGCCGTAGGTCTGCATGGCTTTGGCGGTCCGGTTGAGACGGCGATACGCCGTGCCCAACGCGACCAGGATGCGCGCCCGAAGACGTGGGTCGCTGACCTCGTGCCGCTCCATCGCGTCGCGCGCCGCCTCGAGAGCCTCCGCCGCGGCGACGTACTGGCCGATCTGCCCGTAGGCGATGCCGCGTAGGTGCAGCAGGTGCGCGACCTCGCCGGCGTCGTTCGACGCGTCGATGAGCGAAAGCGCCTCGCCGATGCGGTCGAAGGCGACCTCACGGTTACCAGTATTCATCTCCGCCTGCGCCAGGATGCGCAGCAAGGTCGCGCGCTCGCGCTTCTCAGGCTTGGCAGCCAGCGCCGCCGTAACTTCGTCGCGCACGACGGCCCAATCGCGGCGCTCGGTCGCGGCCTCGGCGGCCAAACGGTGGAAAACAAGGCGTTTCGAGGCGGCAAGCGGCTCGTCGCCGAGGAAGTAGTCGAGGCTCTTACCGAGCCGCGCCGCAAGGATCTGCAGGGAGCGGACCGATGGACGGACCAGACCGGACTCGACCTGGCTGATGAACCCCTTGGTGAGCTCCTCGCCGGCCAGTTGAGCCTGGCTCATGCCTCTTTCGCGTCGCGCTTCGCGCACGCGGGCCCCGAGCCCGTTGGCCCCGTTCGGTTTCGCCAGCATGTCGGTTGTCGTCACATCGCTCCAATGTCACCGAACTGACAGACAGGCAACTGGTTTCGCCTTGCCCGTCGTGTTCAGCGTTCGTAGACTCGCCAGACGATAGCCAACCCCTCTCAGCCGGCACAATCCGCCGAACGGGGGAGGGGACAGAGGGGAGACACAGGTGACATCGCTTCGCACACGACTCATGCGCGCCGCCGCGATCGCCCTCATGGTCCTCGCTCTCGGCGCCAACGTGGCCGCTGCCAGCGAGGATGGTTCGGAGCTCGACTCCGTGCCCTACGACCCGGGACTCCCTGCTTCCGCCGAGTAATCCCGCGTCTTTCGCCATACTGGCGGCGTGCCCGTTACATCCACCGACCGCCGCCAGCGCATCGAGATCGACGGCAAGCCGTTCCTGTTCCAGCACGGGTACCGCTTCGGGAAGGTCACCTACATCACGCGCCTGCCGCTTGAAAAGAGCATGACGGTGTTCGCGCCCGGGCACCTGTCCGCGAGCGAGGTCGAATCCGTCGTTCGCGGGGACAACCCCTGGATGCTGGACTAAGACAGGCCAGCGTCGGTGCGGGCGGTGGTTCAGCGGGTGCGCTCCGCCTCCGTGCACGTCGCGGACGAGTCCCTCGCGACCATCGGCCCGGGCCTCGCGGTCCTACTCGGCGTCGCGTCGGACGATCGACCGGAAGACGGCGAGCGGATAGCGGCGAAGGTCCTCGCGCTGCGGATCTTCGACGACGGCCGCGGGCGTCTCGAGCGCACGCTGAACGACACCGGCGGAAGCGTCCTCGTCATCCCGCAGTTCACGCTCTACGGCGACGTGCGGCATGGACGGCGACCGGACTTCGCGGCCGCGGCGCCACCCGAGCTCGGCCGGCGTCTGTTCGAGGCGTTCTGCGGGGTGTTGCGCGGCGCAGATGCCGTCGTGGCGCAGGGAAGATTCGGCGCCGACATGCGCATCGTGCTCGAGGCCGACGGCCCGGTCACACTTCTGCTCTCGACCGATGGTTGGGCGGAGGCCGACCTCGGCCGCAGGGCCTGATGGATCATGCCGATCACGTCCGCCTGCTGGCGGGCGGCGTGACCTGGGGCGGGACGTGGGCGGACCTCGGCGCCGGGACCGGCGCATTCACGCTCGCGCTCGCGGAGCTCGTCGGATCCGACGGCGAGGTGATCGCGGTCGATCGCGACCGCGGAGCCCTGCGCGAGCTCGAGCGAAGGGTCCGCCCCGGTGGCGCCACG
>JBDTMY010000207.1:0-5999 GCA_039934015.1 Chloroflexota bacterium
CGCGCCGCACGCCCAGCCGCCAGCGGGGATGGTGATTCAGCTTCGGCTCTTCGAACAGCTGCGCCACCGAGACGACCGCGCCCGCTTTGTCATCGGGCGTTCCAAAGATGACGAGCGGCACGCGCGCGAGGACGATCGCGCCGGCGCACATCGCGCACGGCTCGACCGTGGCGTAGAGCGCGCAGTCGCCGAGACGCCAGCGTCCGAGCGACGTGCCCGCGGCGCGCAACGCCAGAACCTCGGCATGCGCTGTCGGATCGTGATCGATCTCGCGGCGGTTGTGGCCGCGCGCGATGACCTCGCCGCCGCGGACCATGACAGCTCCGATCGGAACGTCGTCGTGCGCGGCGGCCTTTCGCGCCTCGGCCAGCGCTTCGTCCATGAGCGCGGGATCGTCGCCGGCGCCGGGCAGCGTGCGCACGTCCAGCAGCGGCTCCATCACACCCCCAGGTATCGGGCCTCGACGTCGCCGGCGGCCGCGAGCTCGGCGGTCGTGCCGGAGAAGACGATGGTGCCCTTGTTCATGACATAAACGCGTTGCGCGACGCGGGTGGCGAGCGCGAGGTTCTGCTCGACGAGAAGGAGCGAGAGACCGCCGTCGCGAAGGCGGACGAGCGCGTCGCCCACCTCGGCGACAAGCTTCGGCGCAAGACCTTCCGAAGGCTCGTCGAGCAGCAGGACGACGGGATCGCGCAGCAGCGCGCGTCCGATCGCGACCATCTGCTGTTCGCCGCCAGAGAGCTCGTCGCCGCGGTTCCCGAGACGCCGCTCGAGCGACGGGAAGAGACCGAGCACCTTCGCGAGATCCCACCCGCCGCCGTTGCTGCGCGCGGCGATCGTGAGGTTCTCGAGCACGGTGAGATCACTGAAGACCCGCCGGCCCTGCGGGACGAGCGCGACACCGGCCGCGGCGACGCGATGCGGCGGCTTTCCGGTGACGTCGCGGTCACGGACGCGCACCGTTCCCCCGCGCGGGCGGACGAAGCCGACGATCGCGTTGATCGTCGTGCTCTTGCCGGCGCCGTTGCGGCCCAGCAGCGCGACGGACTCGCCATCGCCGACGTCGAGCGACACGCCCTGCAACACGTGGCTTTCGCCGTAATACGCGTGCAGTTCGCGCACCGCGAGCGTCACGCCACGACCTTCCCGAGATAGACCTCGTTGACCAGCGTGTCGCCGCGCACCTCTGCCGGCGTTCCTTCGGCGATGACGCGACCCTCGTGCAGGACCGTGATGCGCTCCGCGAGCCGAAAGACGACGTCCATGTCGTGCTCGACGATCACGAGCGTCAGCGAGCGGTCGAGCGATGCGATCAGCTCCGTGATGCGGCCGGTCTCCGCCGGCGACATCCCCGCGGTCGGCTCGTCCAGGAGCAGCAGCCGTGGCCGCCGCGCGAGCGCGACCGCGAGCTCGAGCTGGCGCCGCTCGCCGTGCGAGAGCGCGCGGGCAGGTACGCCACCGCGACCGCCAAGGCCAACGCGCTCCAAGAGCTCTTCGGCCGCCGCGAGCTCGCTCGCGGGCGGCGCGCGGAACGGCCGGTACGGACCGGCCGCCGCGGCGACGGCGATCGCGACGTTGTCGCGGGCTGGAAGCGGATCGAACAGCTCGTTCCTTTGATACATCCGCGCGAGACCGCGGCGCGCCAGCTCGTGCGGTCGCCGCCGCGTCACGTCCTCTCCCGCGAGTCGCACCTCACCGGCGGTCGGCGCGAGCTCGCCCGTGAGCACGTTGAAAAGGGTCGTCTTCCCCGCCCCGTTCGGACCGATGATCGCGCGCCGCTCGCCCTCGGCCACCTTCAAGGTGACGCCCGCCAGCGCCTTGATGCCGCCGAACTCGCGCCGCAGCTCGCGCGTCTCGATCACGCGCGCACCCGTGCGTACGTGACACGGGCCAGGCCCACGATCCCCTGGCGCGCGGCGAGCACGAAGACGATGAACACCACGCCCAGCACCGTATCGGCGTACGGGATGTACGAGTCCAGCACGCGCTCGATGAACACGACGACCACGGCTCCGAAGACCGGACCGAGGAGCGTGCTCACGCCACCGATGAGCACCGAGACGAAGGCCTCCACCGACCGCGCGACCCCAACGTCGTTCGTCGACACGAAGCGGATCGAATACGCCTGCAGCGCGCCGCCGATGCCGGCGATCGCGCCCGCCAGAACGAAGGCCGAGAGCTTCAGACGCGTCGTGTCATAGCCAAGCGCGCGCATGCGTCGCTCGTTCTCGCGCAGGCCCACCAGCGCGCGGCCGTATGTCGAAGACCGGATCCGCCAGATGAGAGCCAGGACCAGGAGAAATGCCACGGCCACGAGATGAAAAAGGGCGGTGGCGTCGTTGAAGTCGAGGCCAACGAACGTCGGCCGGCGGACGCCCGAGAAGCCGTTCGACCCGCCGGTGATGTCCGCCGCCTGGAAGGCGATGGCGAACACCATCTGCGCGAACGCGAGGGTGAGCATGAGAAAGAAGATCCCCGTTGCGCGCACGGCGACGGCGCCGATCGCGAGAGCGAGCAGCGCGGAAATGAGCACCGCCGCGCCCAGTCCGAGCAACAGGTCGTCACTTCCGAGCCGCTGTCCCGCGATCGCCGCGGCATACGCCCCCGCGCCGAAGTACGCCGCATGGCCCAGCGAGGGCATCCCCGCCGAGCCGACCAGGAGGTCGAGCGACAGCGCGAGGATCGCGACCACCAGCATGCTCTGGAGGATGGTCGTCGCGTAGCGCGACGACTCCCACGCCGACGACCAGATCGGAAAGGTCACAAGCAGCGCCGCTGCGATAGCGGCCGCAGCCGGAGCGACGAGGCGTCTCATCGCGCGATCCGGATGCGTCCCAGCAGCCCCGTCGGCCGGATCAATAGCACGAGGGCCATGATCGCGAAGATCAGCGCGAGCGCGAACTGAGGGAACAGCACCCGGCCGAAGGTGTCGACCGGCCCGATGAGCGCAGCGCCGGCGATCGAGCCGGACAGCGTCCCCAATCCCCCCACGACGACAACAACGAGCGAGTAGATCAGGTAGTCGACGTCCATCCCGGGATAGATGCCGAACACCGGCGCGGCGATCACGCCGGCCAGCCCGGCGAGCGCGGCGCCCACCGCGAACGTGACAGCGAAGAGCCGGTCGATGTCGACGCCCAGGGCCGCGAGCATCGGCGCGTCGTCGACTCCGGCGCGGATGAGCGCTCCGAGGCGCGTGCGCCTATGCACGAGCGCGAGGACGACGGCGAGCGCGACGCCGAACGCGATCACGAAGAGCCGGTACGCCGGGTAGTCGCCGCCCATGATCGTGATCGAGTGGTCGAGACCGGTCGGGAACGGGATCGAGCGGATCTCGCGGCCGAACGTGAGCCCGACGAGATCGGCGATGACCAGGGACATGCCGATCGTGAGCAGCACCTGATCGAGATGGCGGCCCCGAAGACGTCGGAGGAGCAGCGGCTCGATGAGCAGGCCGAGCGCTCCGATGAGCAGTGGCGCGAGCAGGAGCGCGAGCCAGAACTGTCCGGTGCGCTGCACGACCGCGAGCGTGACGTAGGCGCCAAGCATGTAGAAGCCGCCGTGCGCGAGGTTGACGACGTCCATCATCCCGAAGATGAGCGAGAGTCCGGCGGCGAGTATGAAGAGCAAGGCGCCGAACGAGATGCCGTTCAGCGCCTGCACGACCGCGGTCTCGAGAGTCACGCCCGAAGGTCAGCTATTTGCCGGGATCGATCACGCGAGCGACCTTGTCGACGATCGTGTTGACCGCCTGGCCGCCCTGCACCTTCACCTCGCGGATGTACATGTCCTGGATCGGGTTGTGCGTCTCCTTGTCGAACTCGAAGTCACCGCGTGGGCTCTTGAACTTCACGTTCTCCAGCGCCGCGATGAACGCGTCCTTGTTCGTGGTGTCGCCCTTGGTGGCCTGAAGCGCGAGGTCGATGGCCTGCATGCCGTCCCACGCCTGCACCGCGAAGACGTCGGGCAGCAGGCTGTACTCCTTCTGGTATGCGTCGACGAACGCCTTGTTCTCGGCGTTGTCGAGCGTGACCGCCCAGAAGAGCGAGGTCACGGCGCCGTTCGCCTGCTCCTTCACTTCCTTGAGCACGTCCTGCTCCGTGAGGAAGCCCGCGCCGTTCATCTTGTAGCCGGCTGCGGGCATGCCGAGCTGCGTCCACGCCTTGATGTAGTTGATCGCGTCGGTGCCGGAGAAGAAGGAGTAGATGTCCTTCGTCTGTTGGCCCTTGAGCGTCGTCACGTACGGGAGGAAGTCGGCGCTGCCAAGCGGCGCCTTGAGCGAGCCGGTGATCTTCCCGCCGCCCTTGGTAAATCCGGTCGTGAAGTCGGCGGCCGACTCGTTGCCGAACCCGTAGTCGGCGACGAAGGTGAAGACCTCCTTCACGCCCTTCTTCGTCGCGAAGTACTCGCCGATCGGGTAGCTGATCTGGTACGAGCTGAACGAAGTCCGGAAGATGTACTTGCTCTTGCACGACGGCGTGCAGTTCGTCGTGGTGCGCGTGAGCGCGTTCCCGCCGGCGTTCGTCTCGATGAAGATGAGCTTCGCCGCGTCGATCGCGTTGCGCACCGCGTACGCGATCGGCGTGGCCACGATCCCCATCATCACGTCGACACGGTCCTGGTCGATGAACTTGCCCGTCTTCTGGGCGCCGACCACCGGGTCGTTCGCCTCGTCCTCGTAGATCAGGGTCACCGGACGGTTCGCGAGCTTGCCGCCCTTCTGCTTCACATAGAGGTCGGTGGCCCGCTTCATCGAGTTGCCGAGCTCGGCGTACACCTTGGTGAACGGCAGGAGCTGGCCGATCTTCAGCGCGGGACCGGGAGACGCGGTGGCGGTACCTGTCGCCGCGCCGCTCGGAGCTGGAGTGGCCGCGGGACCGCACGCGGCGATCGCGGCCGCGGCGGATGACGCCGCGAGGAATTGCCGTCTGGTGAGGCGATAGCCACGCCGCACGGCGCCCTTGTTCTCGTCCATGTGGTCCTCCCCTACGCGGTGGTCTGACCGCGGGCCGAGCCTAGCCACCGCTTTCGGGGCTGGCAAGGGCCGGCGGCAGCCGCTTGACGTTAAGATACATAAGTGATATCTATACCAAAAGTGGCATCAAAATAGGGGAGGCACGACATGATCCGCGAGAAGCCGGCCTTCATCGCACCGGGTCTGATCACGTTCCTGGTCCTGCTCGTCCTCGAGATCGTCGCGATCGCAGCGCTGGTCATGCTCATCCAGGGCCGCGCAGGCGCAGTGCCGATCATCCTCGACGTGATCGCGATCGCCGCGGTCGCGATCTGCTTCGGTGGATTCCTGATCGTCAGCCCCAACGAAGCGCAGGTGCTCCAGCTCTTCGGCAACTACGTTGGCACGGTCAACCGGCCGGGATTCTGGTGGACCAATCCCTTCACGCTCCCGCGTCACAAGGTCTCGCAGCGCGTGCGCAACTTCGAGAGTGCGAAGCTCAAGGTGAACGACCACGACGGCAACCCCATCGAGATCGCCGCCATCGTGGTGTGGCGCGTCAGCGACACCGCTGAGGCGGTCTTCCAGGTCGACAACTACGAGAACTTCGTCAAGGTCCAGACCGAGGCCGCCGTCCGCAACCTCGCCACGAGCTACGCGTACGACTCGCACCAGGACGACCGGCTCTCGCTGCGCACGAGCAGCGACGAGATCACCGGGCGGCTGCGCAGCGAGGTGCAGGACCGTCTCGCGAAGGCCGGCATCGAGGTCATCGAGGCACGGCTTTCGCACCTGGCGTACGCGCCGGAGATCGCGCAGGCGATGCTGCGCCGACAGCAGGCGAGCGCGGTCGTCGCGGCTCGCGCCCGCATCGTCGAAGGAGCGGTCGGCATGGTCGAGATGGCGCTCGCGGAGCTCTCCAAGCGCAGCGTGGTCGAGCTCGATGAAGAGCGGAAAGCGGCGATGGTCAGCAACCTGCTCGTCGTCCTCTGCAGCGAGCAGAACACGCAGCCGGTCGTGAACACGGGCAGCCTGTACACCTAGG
>JBDTMY010000208.1:0-10624 GCA_039934015.1 Chloroflexota bacterium
CGAACCTACGCGGTGGCGGCGAGTACGGGGAGCGTTGGCATGAGGGCGGGATGCTGGAGCGCAAGCAGAACGTCTTCGACGACTTCCACGGCGCGGCGGAGGCGCTGATCGCGCGCGGTTGGACGCGTGCCGAGCGCATCGGGGTCACCGGCGGATCGAACGGGGGACTGCTGACGGGAGCGGCGCTGACGCAGCGGCCGGACCTCTTCGGCGCCGTGTACTGCGCCGTGCCGCTGCTCGACATGCTCCGCTATCAGAACTTCCTCATCGCGCGGTTCTGGATCGCCGAGTACGGCAGTGCTGAAGACCCGGAGCAGTACCGATGGCTGCGCGCGTACTCCCCGTACCACCAGGTCCGCGACGGGGTCCGCTATCCGGCGGTCCTGTTCACGACCGCGGAGGGCGACAGCCGCGTCGATCCGATGCACGCGCGCAAGATGGCGGCCCTCCTGCAGGCGCGCACCGCCGAAGACCCTGACGCGACCGTCCTGTTGCGCGTCGACCGCGACGCCGGGCATGGGATCGGAAAGCCACTCGACAAACAGGTGGACGATCTGGCGGACCAGTACTCATTCCTGGCCTGGCGGCTGGGCCTGGCGCCGGCGGGCTCGGCTATGCTCGAACCACGGTGAATATCCTCCGGCGCCTTCGCGAGCAGGCGAAGGATTACGACTGCAAAGTCTGCAGCGCCAACCACGCGCGCTCCGAGATCCGCCTCCTGGGCAGACTGGAAGCCGCCTGGATCGTGCGCGTCACGTGCTGGCAATGCGAGACCGCCATCAAGCTCCTGGTCTACGTCGACCGCGAACGCGCGTCGCTCGTGCCCGCGAAGGAGCGGCCGGCGCGCGCGAAACGGCCTCCCGTCTCACTCGACGAGGTCATCGACGCGCATGAATTCCTCGCGCAGTTCGACGGCGACGTGAGCGCGCTGTTCGCCGCCAAGGGAAAGGTCGTCGGCTCGACCGAGACCTAGAGCGTGGCGAAGAACGCGGTCATCACCGGTTGGGGCTTCTACGTGCCCTCGCGCGTCATGACCAACGCCGAGCTCGAGCGGATCGTCGACACCTCCGACGAGTGGATCGCATCGCGCACCGGCATCCGCGAACGACGCATCGCGTCCGACGGTGAGACGACCTCTTCGATGTCCACGCGCGCGGCGCGCGTCGCGCTGGAACGCGCGCGCCTTCGTCCGCAGGACGTGCAGATGATCATCGTCGGCACGTGCTCGCCGGATTTCGTCTTCCCAGCCACCGCGTGCGTCGTCCAGAACGACCTCGGCGCGACCAAGGCCGGCGCGTTCGACATCGAGGCGGCATGCACGAGCTTCGTATCGGCACTCGCGGTCGCCCGTGGGATGATCGTGTCGGGCGCGATCCAGAACGCGGTGGTCATCGGGGCGGAGACCCTGTCGCGATTCCTGAATTGGAAGGACCGCACCACCTGCGTGCTGTTCGGCGACGGTGCGGGCGCGGTCGTCCTCGAGGCGACGAACGCCTCGGTCGGGGTCGAGTCGGTGATCCTTCACAGCGACGGGTCGCACATCGAGAAGCTCCTGATCCCCGCGGGCGGGGCACGCATCCGGGCTACGCAGGAGACGCTCGACCGCGGTCAGCACCTGATCACGATGCAGGGCGGCGACGTCTTCAAGCTCGCCGTGAAGTCGATGGCCGACGCGGCCGAAGAGGCGCTGGCCGAGGCCGGACTGGGCCTGGACGACATCGCCCTGATGATCCCGCACCAGGCGAATATCCGGATCATCGAGGCGGTGGCGAAGCGTCTGCACTTCCCGATGGAGCGCGTCTTCGTGAACATCCAGCGCTACGGGAATACCTCGGCTGCCTCGATCCCGATCGCGATCTGCGAGGCCGAGTCGACGGGCCGCCTGCGGCGCGGTGACAAGGTGTTGCTTGTCGCGTTCGGTGGGGGGTTTACGTGGGGTGCTTCGGTTTTGGAGTGGTTTGGCGTGCATGACGGGATACGGGCGCCGGGGCCGCTCGAGCGCGCGCGTGAGGCGTTGGAAGAGGTCGTCGAGCGTGTGCGTCCGGCCTGAGCTTGAGCTCTCTGAGGTGCGCGCGGCCCGCCGCACACCCCTTCTGAGGGAATGAGGGACGACGAGGCTGTCGCTCGGTTCTATGAGGGTTGGGCGCGGCAGAACTCTCGGCTCGTCGAGGCGCTCCGACCGTTGACCGGAGAGCAGCTCGGGCTGCGAGCCGCCGCTGATAAGTGGCCCATCTGGGCCATTGCGGGGCACACGGCGGGTGCGCGCGTGTATTGGCTCTGCGGCGTCTTCAAAGAAGGCGGAGCGGAGAGCACGCCATTCGCCGACGCGAGCGGCTTCGGCTGGGAGGACGACCCAAACACGCCGCGTAGCGCCGAGGAGCTCGTCTTTGCGCTCGAGTCATCTTGGAAGATCGTCGAGCGATGCCTCAAGCGGTGGACGAGCTCGATGCTCGGTGATGAGTACACGCGCGGAACGACCCAGCAGCACACCAGGCAGTCGGTGTTGATGCGACTCATCACGCATGAGGCGTATCACGCGGGCGAGATCTCGCAGATGCTTGGCGTGAACGGCCTGCCCGAGATCGATCTCTGGAGAGCCGACCGCTCGTAGCGCGCTGATCGCCGGCGGTCAGAGCGTTCTGACTGCGCGTCCTGCGCTCTGAGCACTCGTCATGGGCACAGGTCCTCACACCTCTCCGCACTCGATCCGCATCGCCGCGCGCGCTCGTGGTGTCAGTGGAGTCGCGGCCGCGATTCGGCACTTGACAGGGTGGGGAAGTGGTGGAGAATCCCCTCGCGTGGTGAGTAGTGGGGAAGGGTGGGGCATCCTCCCCCAGGACGAGAAGGGTAATTGGAAGGTTTCTTCGCGGGCGAGTTCGCTCACGCTCTCGACGACAAGGGACGGCTCGCCATCCCTTCGAAATTCCGCGCCCGCTTCAAAGAAGGAGCGGTCGTGACCCGTTGGGTGAGCGGCGGAGAGTGCCTGGCGGTGTTTCCGGAGTCCGACTGGCTCGCCCTCAACACCGACATCGCCAAGCGCCCGCGCACCGATCCGAAGGCGACGCGCTTCCGGCACTTCATCCTTGCGGGAGCACATGAAGCGGACCCGGATGCGCAAGGGCGCCTCACCCTCCCGGCGCACCTCCGCGAGTACGCGGGGCTCAAGAACGACGCCATCGTCATCGGCAACTCCGACCACCTCGAGATCTGGGAGCCGGGCCGCTGGCGCAGCAACCTCGCGACCGTCCAAAGCGAGATCGCAGATGACCTCGCGGACCTCGGGATCTGACCGTGGAACTCCAGCTGGTGGTGGTGACAGGGATCACTCCGATGGGAGGCTTCATGAGCCGGTTCTCCTGGCCGAAGTACTCGCCCAACTTGATCCCCGCGAAGGTGGCCGCTTTCTCGACGGCACGGTCGGAGCTGGTGGTCACGCCGAGGCGATCCTCGAACTCACCTCGCCGAGCGGGCGCCTCATCGGTCTCGACGTCGACCCCGCGGCACTCGCCGAAGCTCGCAAGGTCCTCGCACGTTTCGGAGAGCGCGCGCTCCTCGTTCGATCCAACTTCGCGCTTCTCGACGTCGTGGCCGCTGGTCACGGTCTCGCGCCGCTCGACGGCATCCTTCTCGACCTCGGTCTCTCCTCGCTCCAGCTCGCAGACGAGCGGCGAGGCTTCAGCTTTCGCGCGGAAGGCCCACTGGACATGCGCGCCGACCCGGACCTCAGCGTCACGGCGGCAGACATAGTGAACAGCTGGGACGAGCGCGAGCTGCGCCGGTCGTTCGGCGAGCTCGGCGAGGAGACCGAGGCGGGTCGCGTCGCGGCCGCCATCGTGCGCCGCCGCACGCGGGAGCCGTTCCTCTCGGCGGACGATCTGGGCCGCTTCGTCGCGGGCGTGAAGACCCAGCGCCGGCGTGGCATCGATCCCGCGACACGTGTCTTCCAAGCGCTGCGCATCGCGGTCAATCACGAGCTCGAGAACCTTCAGCAAGGCCTCGAGGCCGCCATGCGCGCGCTGCGTCCCGGTGGCCGCCTCGCGGTCATCAGCTTCCACTCGCTCGAAGACCGGATCACGAAGCAATTCCTCGTCCGGGAGTCGCGCGACTGCATTTGTCCTCCCCACCTCCCCACCTGCGTCTGCGGGCATCGCGCGGGTTTGCGTGTTCTAACTCGGCGTCCGCTTCGTGCGGACCCGGGTGAGGTCGCACGCAACCCGCGCGCCCGCAGCGCAGTCCTCCGGATCGCGGAGAAGATCCTTTGACCCTGGCGCAGGCCGTCAGGGCGGCGCCGATGCGCCGCCCGATTCAGGCACGCCCGCGTGACGCTCAGGCGGTCGGGCGAAGCCGGCACGGCGCCGGCACGACCTGGGAAGTGCGCACGTTCGTCGTGGTAGCCGCGCTGATCTGCGCGGTGTTCCTCCTCGTCGTCCTCTACCTCTCCCAAGCGACGGCGGTCGCGACGGGCGGCTACGAGACGCAGCGCCTTGAGCGCGTGCGCGACGAGCTGCGCCGTCAGAACGCCCTTCTCGAAGTGGAGAGCGCGCGACTCGATTCCCCCGCGCGCATCGAAGCCGAAGCAAAGCGCCTCGGTCTCGTGCGGGCCGCAAGCATTTCGGTAGTCCAAGCGGAGCCGATCGCCGCGAAGCGCTGACGTCGCGGGAGGCGCTGCTGGGGAGCGAGCGCCTCATCACGGAGGAAGAGTGACGGAAGGGATCTCGCCCACGCGCCTGCGTGTCCTGTTCGCGCTCTTCGCCACCGCGACGCTGCTGCTTTCGCTTCGTGTCGGCTACTGGCAGACCATCGGACGCGCCGCGCTGCTCGAGGGCGCGACGGACCAGCTTCGAAGCGAGCTGGTCCTCGAGGCGCAGCGCGGCGTCATCCGCGACCGAAGCGGCCGGGTCCTCGCGACGACCGTCGACCTGCGCTCGCTCTACGCGATCCCCAAACGCATCCCCGAGCAGGATCGACCTGCGGCTGCTGCGAAGCTCGCGCCGCTCCTCGCGACGCCGGCGCCGACGATCCTCGCGGCGCTCA
This sequence comes from Chloroflexota bacterium, assembly GCA_039934015.1. GTDB lineage: Bacteria > Chloroflexota > Limnocylindria > P2-11E > P2-11E > CF-39. The sequence continues at coordinate 5,035 of JBDTMY010000208.1, forward strand.
ACTCTGGCGCCGAGTGGCTCTACCTGAAGCGCCGCCTACCCGAGCTGGTGGCGCGGGCGGTCGAGGCGCTGGCGATCCCCGGCCTCGGCTTCGAGCCTGAGCCCAAGCGCCTCTATCCGAACGATGCGCTGGCGGCGCAGGTCCTCGGATTCGTCAATGACGATGGCCTCGGCCAGTACGGCGTCGAGGGTATGTACGACAAGATCCTGCGCGGCCTCCCCGGACGTCTCACCGTCGAGCGCGACCCGAAGGACCGCGAGCTCGCAGTCGGACTGCGGACCGCCGTTCCGCCGAGGAACGGAGCGGATCTCGTGCTCACGATCGACCTCGAGGTCCAGACGGCCGCGGAGCGCGTGCTCCGAGCCGCGATCGAAAAGGAGAAGGCTCCGAGCGGATCGATCATCGTGCTGGATCCTCGCGACGGCGCGATCCTCGCGCTCGCGTCGTGGCCGACATTCGATCCGGCGCGCGTCGCGGTCGCCGATCCCGAGGCGCTTCGCAACCGCGCGGTGTCGTGGACCTTCGAGCCGGGCTCGACGATGAAAGCGGTGACGATCGCGGCCGGCATCGACAAGCACGTCGTCACGCCGGCCACGACCTATGAGGACAAGGGCTGCACGGTCATCGGCGGACGTCGCCTCTGCAACGCGCAAGGGAAGTCGTACGGGACGACGAGCGTCACGCAGATACTCGAGCGCTCCGCGAACGCGGGCGCGGTGTTCGTCGCGTCGCGGCTCGGCCAGGATCCGCTTTATCAATACCTCCGCGCGTTCGGATTCGGCGTCGCGACCGGCGTCGATCTCGTGGCCGAGGCGACGGGTGCCGTGCGACCTCTGGCGGAGTGGTATCCCGTCGACGTCGGGACGGTCGCGTACGGTCAGGGCATCGCGGTGACCCCGCTGCAGCTCGCGATGGCGTACGCCGCGATCGCGAACGGCGGCACGCTGTACAAGCCCTATGTGGTCGCGGCGACGCGCGATGCGGACGGGGAGCACCGCACCGCGCCCACCGTCGTCCGCAGCCCGATCACGGCCGATACCGCCGACATGCTGCGCACGATGCTCACGTCCACGGTCGATAAGGGCATCTCACATGGCGCGAGCTTGGCCGGTTATTCGGTAGCCGGGAAGACGGGGACCGCGCAGATCCCGAGCGCCGACGGCCGCTACGTCGACGACGCGTACATCTCGTCGTTCGCGGGATTCGCGCCGGCGAACGATCCGCGCTTCGTCGCGGTCGTCGTGATCGAGCGGCCTCAGTCGAAGCTGCTCGGAACGATCACCGCGATGAGCGCGTTCCACGACCTCGCTATCGACGTGCTGCGGAACGCGCGCATACAACCGGACCGGCCCTGATCGGTCGCTACCATTCGCTGGTGTTCACGCTCGAACAATTGCTCGCCGCGACCGGTGGACGCGTCATACAAGGGACGCCACGCGCGGACGAGCGATTCGTCGGAGGCGCGTTCGATTCACGGATCGTGCAGCCGGGCGAGATCTTCTTCGCGCTACGCGGGGAGCGTGACGGGCACGAGTTCGTCGGCGACGCGCTCGCGCGGGGTGCGCGGGCCGCGGTCGTCGAACGCGCCGTCCCCGCGCCCGAAGGCGCCCTGCTCATCGAGGTCTCGCGGTCCCTCCATGCCCTGCGCCGCGTCGCGGAGGCGCTGCGTGACGCGCATCCGATCCCCGCGGTCGGGATCACCGGGAACGTCGGGAAGACGACCACGAAAGAAGCGACCGCGGCCGCGCTGGGGGCGCGCTTTCGCGTGCTGCGCACCGCCGCGTCGTTCAACAACGAGATCGGCGTGCCGCTCACCTTCCTGCGACTCGAGCCGACGCACGAGGTCGCGGTGATCGAGCTCGGCTTCTACGTGCCGGGCGAGATCGCGGATCTGTGCCAGCTCGTGCGTCCGCGCATCGGGATCATCACCGAGATCCCCGCGATCCCGGTGCACTTCGCGCGCACCCCGAGCGTGGAGGCGATCGCCGCGGGGAAGGCGGAGCTCATCGAGTCGCTGCCGGACGACGGCCTGGCGCTTCTGAACGCCGATAGCCCGCGCGTTCGCGCGCTCGCATCACGCACGCGCGCCCGCGTGGTCCTGTTCGGCGAGAGCGAGGACGCACAGCTGCGTGCCACCGATGTCCGGACCGATGGTCTCGATGGCGTGCGCTTCACCGCCTCCTATGAGGGCGAGCAGGTGCCGGTCGCGGTCCCGATCCCCGGGCGACAGCTCGTTCCCGCCGCCCTGGCGGCGCTGGGCGCCGCTCACGCGCTTGGCGTTCCGCTCGCGGAAGCCGCGGTCGCGCTCGGGACGCTTGAGCAGCCCGCGCATCGCATGGAGATCCGCCGTGGCGTCGGCGTTACGGTCATCGACGACAGCTACAACGCGAGTCCCGCCGCCGTCCACGCCGCGCTCGCCGTGCTGCGCGACGTGAAAGGCCGGCGCATCGCTGTGCTCGGCGACATGCTCGAGCTCGGCACGTTCTCGGCGGACGCGCACGAGGCCGTCGGGCGGGACGCCGCGCGCAGCACCGACGTGCTCATCGGCATCGGCGAGCTCGCGCGCACGGCGGTCGACGCGGCGCGCGCCGCGGGGCTCGCGGAGGCCTACTCGACCGGCGAAGTGGGAGAGGCGCTCGTCGTGCTCCGGCGGACGCAGCAGCCCGGCGACACGATCCTCGTCAAGGGCTCGCACTCGCTCGCACTCGATCGGCTGGCCGACACCCTCGTGCGCCCGGTCGCTGACTAATTGGAGATCCTCGCCCTAGGCGTTCTGCTCTCCGCGTTCCTGCTCGGTCTCGTGCTCGGCGCGCCGTACATCCGTCTCCTACGTCGCTTCAGGATCGGTCAGAACATCCGCCCCGAGGGGCCGCAGACCCACTACGTCAAGCAGGGCATCCCGACGATGGGCGGCGTGCTGTTCATCGGCGTTACGTTCGCGCTGTGGCTGTTCGTGCTCCTGCTGTTGCCCGCGAGCGAGCGCGACCTCTTCATACCGCAGACGATCGTGCCGATCTCGACGCTCATCGCGGTCGGCATGCTCGGCGCGATCGACGACCTCGTCAACGTTCGCTACGGCTTCGGGATCCGCGGCCGTCACAAGCTCGTCTGGCAGGTGATCGTCGGCCTCGTCGCGGCGATCTACATCCAGCGCCACTTCGGCATCACCGGCATCTACGTCCCGCTCGTCGGCGAGCTCGAGATCGGCGCGGCGGTGTTCGTTGCGCTCGCGCTCTTCACGATCGTCGCGATGTCGAATGGCGTGAACCTCACCGACGGTATGGACGGGCTCGCGGGCGGCACGTCGGTGTTCGCGTTCCTGTCGGTCGCATTCATTGCCGCCGCGCGTGGCTTCCCATGGCTGGTGGTGCTCTGCGCCGCGATGGTCGGCGCGATCCTCGCCTTCCTCTGGTTCAACGTGCACCCGGCGGAAGTGATCATGGGCGACACCGGTGCGCTCGCGCTGGGCGCGACGCTCGCCACCATCGCCCTCACGACCGGCTTCGCGCTCCTCCTGCCGGTGCTCGGCATCATCTTCGTGTCCGAGACCCTGTCGGTCATGATCCAGGTCGGCAGCTTCAAGCTCCGCGGTAAACGCATCTTCCGTATGTCGCCGCTGCACAACCACTTCGAGCTGATCGGCTGGGCCGAGGAGAAGGTCACGATCCGGTTCTGGCTCATCGGCGCGCTCGCCGGGATCGTCGCGGCGCTGCTCGCGTACGTGACGCCCAAGTGACCCGCGCCGCTCGCGGCGCGACGCGCCCGGCCAGGCAGACCTGGCGCGGCACGTGGGTGGAACGCGATGCGCTGCTGCGGTCGCCGCTGCTGGAGTCGCTGGGTCTCGTCGCGGGATCCACGACGCGAGCGCAGGGCAGCATGGCCGGGTCGCGCCATCCGCTCGAGGAGCAGGCGCGGAACCGAGAGGCACTGGCGCGCACGCTCGGCTTCGAGGGCGTCGTGCGGGTGAAGCAGGTGCATGGCAACGACGTCGTGCGCGTCGACGCGCCCACCGAGGCCTGGCCGAGCGCCGACGCGCTCTGGACCGACCGCCGCGGGGTGCTCCTCGGCGTGGCCGCGGCCGACTGCGTGCCGGTGCTCGTGGCCGACCCGGAAGGACCGATCGGCGCGGCGCACGCCGGCTGGCAGGGCACCACGTTTCGCGTGGCCGAAGCACTCGTCGAGGCCATGGTCGCCGGCGGCGCGGTGCGCGAGCGGCTCGTCGCATCGCTGGGCCCCGCGATCGGTCCCTGCTGCTACGTGATCGACCTGGAGCGCGCGACGCTCGTCAACGAACGGATCGGCGAGGGCAGCCTTCGCAAGGTCGACGATCGGATCGTGATGGACCTGTGGGCCGCGAACACCGCGCAGCTGCGCTCCGTCGGTGTCTCGCGCATCGAGATGTCCGGCGTCTGCACGCTGTCGGGCGGCGCCGATCTCTGGTCGTATCGCGGTCGCGACCCCGACGGGACGTACGGCACGCAGCTCGGGTTCATCGGGAGGCCGCCGTGAGCCTCCTCTTCGATGCGGAGGTCCGCCGCGAGGATTTCCATGGACGGCGCGTCACCATCGTCGGTCTCGGCAAGGGCCGCACGGCGTCGGGACTCGCGAAGTTCCTGGTGTCGTCCGGCGCGCACGTGACGATCACGGACGCGAAGTCACGCGATCAGCTCGCGGAGGGCATCGGGCGCATCGGTGACACGCCGGTCGAGCTGATCCTCGGACCGTCGAGCGACGACGCCGCGCTCGCCAACGCGGAGTACGTCTTCGTGATCAACGGCGTGCGACCGCGCTCCGCGACGATCCTCCGCGCGCTCCAGCGTCGCATCCCGGTGCTGACGGAGATCAGCCTGTTCTTCCGTTTGTGCCCGGCGACGATCGTCGGCGTCACGGGAACGAAGGGAAAGACCACGACGACGACGCTGATCGGCCGCATCCTGGCCCGCGGCCCGCGGCGCGTCACCGTCGGCGGCAACATCGGACGCGCGATCATCCAGGAGCTGGACACGCTGACGCGCGACGACATCGTGGTGCTCGAGCTCTCCTCGTTCCAGCTCGAAACGCTCGGCCGGAGTCCGCATGTCGCGGTGGTCACGAACATTGGCGAAGACCACCTCGACCATCACGGCACGCGCGAGAACTACGTCGCGGCCAAGCGCAACATCGTCGCCTGGCAGGGCGCCAACGACATTGCCGTGCTCAATCTCGACGATCCCACGACCACGGCGATGCACACCGGCGCGGCCTCACAGGTCCGCGGCTTCTCTCTCACGATGCATCCGCGTCACGGCGGCTACCTCGATCCGGAGGGACGCCTGCTGCTGACGGACGGCGAACGGCGCACGCCGATCTGCGCGGCGAGCGAGCTCCGCGTGCCGGGCCGGCACAACATCGCGAACGCGTTGGCCGCCGCGATCGTGGGCGACGTGTTCGACATCGCGCCCGATGCGATCGCGGACGAGCTGCGCAGCTTCGAAGGCGTTCCGCGCCGCCTCCAGACGGTGTCCGAGAAGGACGGCGTGCTCTGGGTGAACGACTCCGCGTCGACGACGCCGACCGCGACGATCACCGCGATCGACGCGTTCGACCGTCC
>JBDTMY010000209.1:0-6031 GCA_039934015.1 Chloroflexota bacterium
GCATGACCGCCGACGCGCTGCGCGCGGAGCTCATCGCGCTGTCGCGCGCGATCCACAGCACGCCCGAGCTCGCCTATCAGGAGCGCGCCGCGGTGAAGAACATCGCGGCGCTGCTCGAGAAGCATGGTCACAAGGTCGAGCAGAAGCTCGGCGGTGTCGAGACGGCGTTCCGCGCGCGCATCGGACCGGCCGGTCCAGCCGTGGCACTGCTCGCCGAGTACGACGCCCTGCCGCAGATCGGGCACGCCTGTGGGCACAACCTGATCGCGATGTCGAACGTGGGAGCCTTCCTCCTCGCCGCCGAGCGGACGAAGGACCTCGGCGTCGGCGTCGAGCTGGTCGGAACGCCCGCGGAAGAGGCGGGCGGAGGGAAGATCGATCTCATCGACGCCGGGGTGTTCCGCGACTCCGTCGCGGTGCTTTCGTCGCACCCGTCCGGCGATCCGGAGTGGGAGTTCGGCGGCAGCTCGCTCGGCGTCGTCGCGAAGCGCGTGGTGTTCCACGGCGTCGCTTCGCATGCCGCGTTCTCGCCTCATCTGGGCCGCAACGCGCTGACGGCGGCGATCCGCCTCTTCGTCGCGATCGACGGATGGCGACAGCACCTTCCCGCGGACACGCGCGTCCACGGGATCATCACCAAGGGCGGAGCGGCGCAGAACATCATTCCGGAGCTCGCCGAGTGCGACATCGGCCTGCGCGCGGCGACGGTGGCGCAGCTCGACGACATGCAGCGCACGTTCGCGCAGCTGGTCGAGGGCGCGGCGATGCAGACCGGGACGACCGCGGAGATCCACGATGACATGCGCCTCTATGCACCGGTGAAGCCCAGCGCGCGCGTGGGCGACCTCCTCGCCGAGGAGCTGGCGCGACGCGGCCTGCCGGTCGTGCGCGGCAAGTTCGTCCTCGCCTCCACCGACTTCGGCAACGTGTCACAGGTCGCGCCCGCGGACTACATCGGGTTCCCGGTGAGCGAGCAGTCCATCCCTGGCCACTCGCACGTCATGCGCGAGTCGTCAGCAAGCGACCTCGCGCATCGCAACGGGATGATCACCGCCGAGGTGCTCGCGGCCACGGCCGTGCGGATCGCGACGGACGCGGGTCTGCGCGCGACGCTCCGTGCGTAACGCCTCGCGGGCCCTCAGTCTCGCCGTCCTCCTCGGAGCGACGGTCGCGTGCCAGAACGTCCAGCTCCCGACGCCTTTCGCGTCGGAGGCGCCGCCGCAGCTGCCGCTCCAGCTCGAGATCCCCGATGGATATCGCGGCTACGTGGTCCTGCAGTACGCGCTCGGCACCTGTTCGGTGCTGCCGCGGCGCGAGGGCTTCACCGTGATCCACTTCGGCGACGACGGCCGCGCGTGCACGTCGGAGACGAAAGTGGAGACGACGATGAAGGATCGCGCCTTCTATGTCACGGCCAGCGGCCAGCACGTCGCTGACGAGAACATCATCTTCGACGTGGGCTTCGAGCAGCGACAGGAGGCCACGCACCGGATCATCGGAACGGTCTTCGCCTTGGACCCTGATCCGTTCATCATCCAGGCCATCGACCAGTGTCGCTGGGAAGACGCCAGGTGCTGGGAGGGCCTGCGCTCGCGCTGACACGCCGCGCGTTCCACCCTGGCGTACGTTGATATGCAGGTATGCGTGCCCTGAGTGCCCTGGTGATGCTCGCGGTGCTGGCGGTCTCGTGCAGCACGCCTGAGCCGTCACGTCCCAGCGATGCGCCCGCGCCGTCGACCGCGCGCCCGGCACCTGCGGCGGTGCTCGCGAAGCTGCCCATCACCGCGAAGTTCGGCGAGCAGGGCATCCGCGTCTCCCCGAACGGGGAGATGATCCTGGTCGTCGAGCGCGAAGGGTTCGTGCACACCATCTACGACGTCGCCGGCCGCAGCCTCGCGACGTTGAAGCTCGGCGAGATCGGGATGAATCCGTTCTGGCTCCCGGATTCGTCGGGCGTCGTGACCGGTCGACGCCTCGAAAAGGACGCGGGCGGTCAGTACCTCCTGGACATTTCGATCCTCGAGCCCGGCGGCGGCGCGCGGGAGGTCGCGCATCGCGTTGGGTATCCGCGGGCCGAGGGTCAGCTCGTTTCTCCCGATGGACTCTCCCTCGCGTTCGACACGCCATGCTGTCCTTCGGCCGTGGTGACCGTGCCGCGCGGCGGCGGCACACCGCGCGAGATCGCGACCGCGCCGACGCCGCTGCGCGTCCTCAGCTGGGACGCCGAGGGCCACGTCGTGTATTGGGCGGGCGGGGACGCGCTCGACGCCGCGAGGGCCGACGGAAGCCGGTACCGCGTTCCTCTTGGACTGCCGAGCGAGGTGAAGGCGCTCGACGTCTGGCCGGGCGCGCGAACCACGGACGCGGTCGCGACGGTGTTGACGATCCAGGCCGACCGCGCGTTCCGCGGCTCGACCGAGCACAAGACCGCCGACCGCACGCTCGTCGCACGCGAGCTGCGCGATTACCCGACCGGCGCGCCGCTCTACGTGCGCCTCTCCGCGCATGAGGCGCTCACCTACGCACTCGGCGGCAGCCTCGGGGCATACGACATCACGACCGGCACCACGCGCCCGCTTCTGACCATCGGCGGCGACGACGGTGCCCAGCCGACGACGATGTCCGGCAGAACGCTCCTCTCGAGCCTGGGCCGCAGCTGGGTCCGCGTCCTCGACATCGATAAGGACGACCAGTGGCACGAGACCGAGGTCGGACCGTTCCTGCAGGCGGCCGGATACGCGCTGTCACGCAGTCGCTTTCTGGTCTTCGACGATGCTGGCGCGCCATATGTGCTCGACGGTGTCGCCGCGCGAGCCGCACCTCCGCGTGCCGTGGTCACCGGGACTTCGCTCAACGCTGTCGCCGGAACGGTGCGGGTCGCCCGCAACGCCGTCGTGGGCAGGAAGATGGAGCTCTCGTGGCGCCTGAGCGACGGGGCGCCGCAGTCACTGGACTACTTCGGCGGCAGCCTCGTCGTTGTCACGCTCTGGGCGCGAGCCTGCGTGGTGTGCACGCAGCAGCTCGGGCTCCTCTCCGACGTCGCGATCGGCAGGAGGCTCGAGATCGTCGCGATCGGCGTGGACGAGACCGAGGCGTCGGCCCTCGAGGTGGCGAAGGATCACCGCCGGGTGCGGCCGCTGGTCGGCAGTCAGGCGGTGCTGAGCGACATGGGCGTCGACGCAATACCGCGGACGTTCATCCTCGACAGCGACCGCATCGTGCGCCAGGTGATCGTGGGTCCGCTCTCGTGGGAGGGCCTGGTGCGCGCGCTGACGGCGGCGTCGAAGAGCCGGTTAGCGCTCCGCGATGGGGATGTAGCGCTTTCCTGAGGGACCGGTGTACTCGGACTCCGGCCGGATGAGCCGGTTGTCGCCGTGCTGCTCCATGATGTGCGCGCTCCAACCGGCGATGCGTCCGAGGGCGAAGAGCGAGGTGCCGAGGTCGGCCGGGATGCCGAGGAACGTGTACGTCGTGGCCGCGTAGTAGTCGACGTTCACGACATTGATCTTCGCGGCGACGCTCGGTGACATCTTCGGACGCCGGTCCGCGATCGCCTTCGCGAGACGCTCCTGGATCTCGAAGTACGGCTTGCCCTTCCAGTCCTTCGACAGCTCCATCGCGAAGCGCCGAAGATGCTTGGCGCGCGGGTCCTCGGTGAGGTAGACGCGGTGGCCGAAGCCCGGGAACTTGTATTTCTGCTGGAGCGCCTTCTCGACGAACGTCTCGACGTGGTCGGGCGAGCCGATCTCATCGAGCATCTTCATCGTCCCGTCCGTGGCGCCGCCATGTAGTGGACCCTTCAGCGCGCCGAACGCGGCCGTCACGGCCGCATGCATGTCGGCATTCGTGCCGGCGACGACGCGCGCGGTGAACGTCGAAGCGTTGAGGCCGTGCTCGGCCTGCAGGATGAAGCAGGTGTTGAGGACCTCCGCCGCGCGTGGGTGTGTCTCGACGCCCGCCATCTTCGCGAAGTTCGCCGCGTGACCGAGCGACGGGTCCGGCGGGATCGGCTGCTCGCCACGCCGGCGTCGCATGTAGCTCGCGAGGATCGTCGGCAGCTTCGCGGTCAGGCGGATGGCCTTCCGGTACTCAGCTTCCTGCGAGTTGTCGCCCTCAGCCGGATCTTCGACTGCCGCCGCGGATGCGACCGTGCGCAGGACGTCCATCGCCGTTCCGCTCTCGGACATCTCCTGCAGGATGTTTCGCAGGAACGGCGAGAGCGCGCGGTGCTTCACCAGCTCCGCCTTGAAGTCCCGCAGCTGGTCCTTCGTCGGCAGCTCGCCATTCAGGAGCAGGTAAGCGACTTCCTCGTACTCGGCCTTGGAGGCAAGCTCGTCGATCGAATACCCGCGGTAGATGAGGCTGTTGTCCTCGACCTTGCAGATCGCGGTCGTCGTCGCCACCACGCCCTCGAGCCCGCGGGTGGCGGCTTTCGTGCGGCTCTCGTCGGTCACCTTCCGAGTGTCGCATAACGGTGTCGGTAAGCCGCCAGTCGCTCGTCCCGCCACCGTCCCCACTTGCCTCCCCAGAAATCCCGGAGTACAGTCGCGGCCGCAGGGTCAGTCATCACTAAACATCGCGGGGAGGACGAAACGGACGCGGCAGGGCCGCGTTAGGCACCACGGGTGCCCGCCAAAACTGTAAGCCCCTCATCCCACCCACCAGCGGAGGGCGGCGGCCATCGGGCCGGCGCCCTTTCGCTATCTTGGCCAGGCAAGCAGGAACGTGAGGAACGGTGAAGGCAGGAGCTGCGGTCCGGCGTCGTAACAAGGTCCCCCGAGACACCTATCGCGCGACCGCGCGCTCGGTCGGCATCGCTCCACGTCTGCGGCAACGCACGCTCATCCTCGACGCCGCGATCCTGGTCGTCGCCGGATCGTTCCTCATCTTCACCGGGCCGCTGCTCGGCGCGTCGATCGGCGAGGGCATTCGCGCGATCACCTTGAGCGTCAGCGAGTCGCTCGGGAGCCAGCCCGGCACCGCGCAGATCGAGCTGCCGAGCGGCGCGGGAAGCGTCGGTGGCGCCGAGCCTCTTGTGAATGGCCTGCCCGACTTCACACGCGATCCGGAGCTGCATCTCTCCGGACGCGTGCCGTCATTCGCGCTCGCGCCCGGCCGCAGTGTCGAGATCGTCCTTAACGCGGCCGTTGTCGCGAACGCGGAGCTCGATGACACGGGCACGTTCGCGGCGACAGTCACTTTGAAGGATGGAGCGAACGCGATCGGCCTCACCCTCCTGTCCGCGAAGGATGTGATCGCGCGCTCCGCATATACGGTCATCCTCGATCGCGAGCCGCCGTCGCTACAGGTGCTGGCACCGGTCGGCGGGGCCACCGTCGACGGACCGAACGTCATCGTCCAGGGGAAGACCGAGGTGGGCGCGGCAGTCACCGTCAATGGACGCACCATCGTTCCCGGGCAGGACGGCTCGTTCAGCGAGTCGTTCACGCCGCCGGTCGGCCCGGTCGCGATCACCGTGGTCGCCCGCGACCGCGCGGGGAACGAGACGACCGCGAAGTCGAGCGTCACGCTGCGGGCGCCGACCGCCGCCTCGACGGTGGTGACCGTGACGCTGGATCGCACACGCGTGCGCCCGGGTGAGACCGTCGTCGCGCAGATCCGCGTGACGGACCGGGGCAGCCCGAGGATCGGCACCCTTGTGACGCTCTCGGTCGGCGACTACACGATCGGAAGCTTCGCGACGGACGGGCTGGGCAACGCGCGCTTCGGCTTCGCAGCGCCGCCGAATGAGGGCGAGTTCGGCGTCTTCGTGTTCGCCGCCGGCACATCGGGAAGGGCCACGCTCACCGTCGCGCGCTGAGCGCTGACTACCCCGCGATACTGCCCCGATGACCACGGCCGACCTCATCCTCTTCTCGCTGCTGGGCGGCACCGCGCTGCTCCTGTACGGCGTGCGTCTGGTCGGCGAAGGCCTGCAGCGCGCCGCGGGAACGCGGCTTCGCCACGTGCTCTCGACGCTCACCGGGAACCGCTTCAAGGCGCTCGCCGTCGGTGCCGGCGTCACCGCGGT
>JBDTMY010000210.1:0-12555 GCA_039934015.1 Chloroflexota bacterium
GGCATCGCCGATCCGTCGGCCGGTAGCATCACGTGCAAGGCGAGCCCTCTCTTCCGACCGGCGAGGCCCACGACGAACCAATCGACCTCGCGACCCGAGGCGTATCGAACGTGCATGGGTCCGTATCCGATCCCCCCCGAGGCGACGAACGTCTTCAGCGATGGCACGGTCCTCCGAATGAGAAGGTGCAGCCGCTGCGCATCGGAGCGCTGGGTCTCGGGAAGGGCGGCGATGTAGGCGGTGACCGTGGTCGGAGCCGCCGCTCGCGCGCTCATGGGCGAGCCGCCGCCTCGCGAACGTCCACGAGGAAACGATCGAAGACCGGCTCGTTGTCGCGCGGACCGGGCGCGCCTTCGGGGTGGTACTGATAGGTACGGATCGGCAGCGTGCGGTGTGCGAGCCCTTCGACCGAACCGTCGTTAAGGTTGCGCGCGCTCACGTAGAAGTCGCTACCGCTCGGGATCGAGCTCTCGTCGACCTGGAACTCGTGGTTCTGGCTGGTGATGACCACGCTACCGCTGCGCACGTCCTGCACGGGATGGTTCGCGCCGTGATGCCCGAAGGGCAGGCGCGACGTGGTCGCCCCGATCGCGCGCCCGATCAGCTGGTGACCGAGGCAGATGCCGAGGATGGGCACCGGTCGGGCCGTCCCGCGCTGCGAGACCGCGTCCAGGATCAGCTTCACGTTGTGCGCGATCTGTGGGATGGCGGCCGGATCGCCCGGACCGTTGCTGATCACGATCCCCTCGGGCGACCACGTGAGCACGTCGCGCGCGCTGGCGGTCGCGGGGAACACCCGCACCGTCGCGCCACGCCGAGTGAGGCAGCGTATCTGGCTCTCTTTGACGCCGGTGTCGAGCAGCGCGATCTTCGGACCGCTTCCCAGCTGCCGACCGACGCCGCTCGCCTCGACCACGAGAGGCCGCGCGCCGATGGGCGCGGATGCCCGGGCTTTCGCGACGGCCTCTTGCTCCACGCCCACGTCGTGCGCAAGGCCCGGCGCCACCTGAAGCAGCGCGCCCCGCAGCGTGCCTTTCGCGCGGAGGCGACGCACGAGCGCGCGCGTATCCACGCCGGTGATGCCCGGAACGCCGTACTGCCGCAGGTATGCGTCGAGATCGATGGTGTCTTCGCGGCACGTCGAGTTCAGCTCGCGCACGACGAGCGCTTCGATCCACGGCCGGCGTGACTCGGCGCCGCGCTCGAACGTGCCGTAGTTGCCGATCAGCGGATACGTCAGCACGACGAGCTGCCCGTTGTACGACGCGTCGGATGCGATCTCCTGGTAGCCGGTCATCGCCGTGTTGAAGACGACCTCGCCCGACGCGGCGGATGCGTCTCCGAACGCCTCTCCCCACCACGCTGTGCCGTCCTCCAGCGCCAAGACCGCCGCCCTGGTCATCGGTGCATAACTATACGTTTCTGATGCATAAAGATGCAACTGCGCCTCGGCGAGGTTTCGCTCAGCGAGAGCCGACCGTCGTCGCGCCACGCAGACCTCCCTCATAACGAGCTTCCCCACCGACGGCCGCGTACACGACCCGACCGCGCAGAGTCCGCCCGAGCAGCGGGGTGTTCTTCCCGAGCGACACCAGCGACTCCGCACTGACGGTCCACTCTTGATCGGTGTCGATCGCGATCCAGTCGCCGTCGCGCAGGGGAATGCCGAGCACGCCGGCTGGACCGGTCGTGAGCGCTCGGATCGCGGTGCCCCGATCGCACCAGCCGACGCTCACGCCGCCCAATACGAGCGGCAGCGCCGTCTCCAGACCGCTGATCCCGAACGCTGCTTGATCGAACTCGACTTCCTTCTTGACCGACGCATGGGGAGCGTGATCGGTGGCGATCGCGTCGACGGTGCCGTCCGCGAGTCCTTCCCAAAGCGCGCGTACGTCACTCCAAGCGCGCAGTGGCGGGTTGACCTTCGTCGCTGACTCATAGGGCGTTCGGTCCGCTGTGACGGGAGCGCGGCCCTCTCGCTCCCAGGCAAACTCTCGGGCGCCAGCGACCCAGTCATCGGTCATCGACAGGTGATGTGGAGTGACGTCGCAAGTGATGCGGATCCCTCGCGACTTCGCATCGCGGATCGACGCGATCGCGCCTCTCGTGGAGACATGGGTCAGGTGCAGCCGGGCGCCGGTCATCTCGGCGATCGAGATGTCTCGGGCGACTGCGGCTTCTTCGGCCATGCTCGGCATGCCCGGCAGTCCCAATCGCGCTGACACGACGCCCTCGTGCATCACGCCCCTGCTCGACAACGTCATGTCTTGCGCGTGTTCGATGATCAGCAGGTCCTTCGTGCGCGCGTACTCGAGCGCGTGCCGGAAGAGCCGCGCATCGTCGACGGGCGCGCCGTCGTCGGAGAACGCGACGGCGCCAGCGGCAGCAAGCTCGATGAGGTCGGAGAGCTCGGCTCCGGCGCGGCCGCGGGTGATCGTTGCGATCGGTAGCACGCGGGCGCCCCTCGCCGTTCTCGCGCGAGCGATCACTTCGGCGACGAGTCCGGGCGAATCGATCGCGGGCTCGGTGTTAGGCATCGCGCAGACCGTGGTGAATCCGCCTCGCAGGGCCGCGCGCGCGCCGGTGGCGATCGTCTCCGAGTCCTCGAATCCCGGCTCGCGCAGGTGTGCGTGAAGGTCGATGAAGCCGGGCGTCACGAGGTAGCCCATCGCCTCGAGCTCCTGGCGCTGCATCAGCTCGCCTCCAGCGTCGGCGTGCCGACGAGCAGATACAGCAGCGCCATACGGACCGCGACCCCGTTCGTGACCTGCCGCTCGACCAGGGAGCGCGTGCCGTGCGCGACGGACGCGTCGATCTCCACGCCTTCGTTCATCGGACCCGGGTGCATGACCGGCGCGCCCGGTCGCATCAGCGCGATGCGCGCATCCGTCAATCCCCACACGCGCGTGTACTCGCGAAGCGACGGCAGCAAGCCGCCTTCCTGCCGCTCCTGCTGAAGACGGAGCGCGATCACCGCATCCGCGCCGTCGAGGGCGCGGTCGAGATCGGGCTCGTACGTGGTGCCGGGCGGCGCCTGTCCGCACCGCCAAGCGCTCGGCATGAGCGTTGGCGGACCAGAGAGCGTGATCGACGCACCCAGCGGGACGAGCGTGTTGATGTCGGATCGCGCGACGCGGCTGTGCGCGACGTCCCCGACGATCACGACGCGTTTTCCGGCGAGGTCGCCCAGCGCGCCGCGAAGGGTGTAGGCGTCGAGCAGACCCTGCGTCGGATGCGCGTGCCAGCCGTCGCCCGCGTTGATGACCGCGGCATCGGTGCGTTCGGAAACGAAGTACGGCGCGCCGGACGAGCTGTGCCGCATCACGACGACGTCGCCGCCCAGCGCCTGCAGCGTACGCACCGTGTCGTACAGGGACTCGCCCTTCTCGACCGACGATCCGCTGGCCGAGATGTTCACGACGTCGGCGGACAGCGTGCGCGCCGCGAGCTCGAAGGACACGCGGGTCCGCGTCGACGCCTCGGCGAAGAACAGAACGACCGTGCGCCCGCGAAGCGGCGGAGCGCGGCGGACGGGCCGCGACAGGACCTCGACCATCGCGCCGGTGGTGTCCAGCACCGCCTCGATCTCAGCGATCGACCAATCGTCCGTGTCGAGGACATGCCGCCGCGACCACCTCATGCGTTCACTCGTTCGCGCGCGATGAGCTCGACCTCGTCGCGCCCGTCCACCTCGGTGAGGTGGACGCGCACGTCGTCGGTGGGCTTGGTCGGCACGTTCTTGCCGACGAAGTCGGCGCGGATGGGGAGCTCGCGGTGACCGCGGTCGACCAGCACCGCCAGACGGATCGCGCGCGGACGTCCGTAGTCGACGAGCGCGTCCATCGCGGCTCGGATGGTGCGTCCGGTGAACAGCACGTCGTCCACGAGCACGACGACCTTGTCGTCCACGGAGAAGTCCAGCGCCGACTCACGGACGATCGGCGCGTATCCGATGCGCGTGAGATCGTCGCGGTACAGCGTGATGTCGAGCGAGCCAAGCGGCACGGTCGCGTTCTCGTTCGAGCGGATCCCGTCGCGCAGACGGGCGGCCAGTACGTCGCCGCGCGAGCGGATACCGACTATCGCGAGCTTGGAGAGGTCGCGGTCGCGTTCGACGATCTCGTGCGCGATCCGGGAGATGGCGCGACGAACGTCGTCGGCGCCAAGCAGCATGGTCAGACCTGACTCCTTCCCGGCCTCGCAGGACCGGTCGTTAAAGGGGTGCTGGGGAAAGTGTATTCGCTGGACGGGACCGCGTGGGACGCTAGCCGACGCGGAGGATCGCGACCTGGCCCTGCTGTCCCTTGTAGTTCACCGTGAACGGATAGTTGCCGGGGAGCGATGCTCCCGGCATGTTCATCACGAGGCGGCCGAACGGGTCGAGCGTGCCCGATGACGTCTTCGAACCGCCGGTGCTGGCGTTGCCGAAGCTCACGAGGAACGTGCCGGTCCCCGCCGTGTTGTTGGCGTTGCGGACCGTGAAGGTCACCGTGAAGGGCGCGCCGATGTTCACGCGCGCTGGGCCGCTGTACGTGACGACGCTTCCGTCCGCGAGCGTGAGCGATGTTCCGACGGGCGGCGCGACCGTCGGGACCGGAGTGCGGACCGGCGCCTGCGTCGGGACCGGCGTTCCGCCGGGCCGCTGCGTCGGAGCAACTGTCGCTTCGGGCGCCGTCGCGGTCGGCTCTCCGGAGACGGCGACAGGCGCGGACGGGATCGTGCTGACGCCGGGCGCGGCCGTCGGAGCCGCGCTCGCGCTCGGCGTGTTCTGCGTGCCGGCGACGACGGCTGCCGCGCCGCCGCCGACGATCAGCAGGACCAGAACGACGGCGAACAACGGCGCGGGACTGCTCTTCTTCGAAGGAGCGGCCGGGGGCGCCACGCGATCCGGGATCTTGTACGCGCCCTGCCACTGCGCAGCGAGCTCGCGGCCGCGGGGCGCGAGGACCGTCGCGATCCATTCCTTGCCGTCGTTGTCGAAGAAGTACGTCTGGATCGCGTGGACGTCCGGCGGAGTTGGGGGCGTGGTCATCTCGGGTCCACGCTCGTGGATCCAACGCGCATCCACCGGGTTCCAGGTGAAGACCGAATGTTCCTGTGCCACGAGTGCATTATCGGTTCGCTGCAGTAGCGTCTTCGTATATGCGTCCGCTGCTGGCTGTACTCGCGGTGCTCGTTTTCACCGCGTTGGCCGTTGCGGCGACGGCCGCCGGAACAGCCTCAAAAGGCCCTGTTGTCGCAGCAAATACGCCTCCGCGCGCGACCGCCGACCCCACGAACACCGATCGTGTTGAGCTCGGCCAGCCGATGGGAAGTTCACCCGGTCAGGGGAGGGGGATATCCCCCGTTGTGCGCGGCCTGCTGCTCCCGATCGAGGGAGCGGAGATCGCGACGACGCCCGAGCTTCTGCCCAACTCAGCGCGTGCCTATCGCGCGGGCTGGCACGAGGGGATCGATTTTCCGGCGGACCGCGGTACGCCGGTGCGGGCCGCGGCCGCGGGCACGGTGCTGCGAGTCGACCGGGAGTTCGCCGACTGGGACGCGGCGACGCTGACTGCGGCGCTGGAGGCGGCGATCGCGATCGGATACACACCCGACGAGACTCTCGACCGCATCCGCGGACGCCAGGTCTGGATCGATCACGGACGTCACGTCGTCACGCGGTATGCGCACCTCGACTCCGTCGCGCAGCTTTACGTCGGTGAGGGCGTGGCGCGCGGGCAGGTCATCGGCGCGGTCGGGAGCTCTGGATTCGAAGAGGGCGGACCACACCTTCACTTCGAGATCCGCGTCGGCGATGACTATCTCGGCGATCGGCTCGAGGGGGACGAGCTCGTGCGCGTCCTCACTCGATCGTTCGACTAGTCCCCCGTTCCAGGAAGCAGTGCGCGCACATCGCGCGCTTGTCTCTCGCGAGCACGTGGAATGTCGTGCCGCACGTGATGCAGGCGCGGGTGGACCTATCGTCGCGCTCTCCGCCGAGCTTGCCGGTGACCACCTCGTCGCCCAAGCGGATCCAGCGCTCGACCGCCAGCTCGGCTTCCTGATCCGCCATCGCTTTAGCCGGGTCGGGCCGCAGATTGCGCGCCGCAGTCTCGGGCAAGCGAGCGAGCGTTACACAAGGGTTAGCTCGCGGCATGAGGGAGCGGCCCCCCCGTCGGTGGGCTAGCGGAGGCCGGTGCGGCGAGCGCGAAGCGCGGCGTCGAGGACGAGCTCGACGGCCTCGGATGCGATCGGCCTCGGGAGGCGGGTGAAGACGCCGAGCTCGGCGCACTTCTCTTTATCGGGGGTGTCGTACCACCACGACAGCCGGTCGAGGTCGCACATGTAGACGTAAGCGGTCGTCGGCTTGGGCAGCTCGTAGCGGATCGCGCCGAGCAGGTCGAGGCGGTTCGCCACGATGCGAGCCGAGTCCCAGAGCTCGCGTCGCGCCACCTCGAGGATCGTTTCTCCGGATCGGCGCGCGCTCGTCGGGAAGTGCCAACCACCGGCGTCGGGGGTGCGTATCCAGACGGTGAGGTCGCCGTAAAAGGGAAGGACCATCGCGATCTGGGCAGAGGCGGGCGGGAATTCCTTGAAGCTCGAATCCCGGCGCGATACGAAGGTCAGATCCGCCATTAACGCAAAAGTAAGCAGGACAGCGAGCGGCGCGTCAATAGCCCGCGCGTCGCAAGGGGTGGCGGAACGGTGTTAGCAGTCAAGCGCGCAGGGCTTCGGCCAGCCGGAACGGGTCGGCGGCAATGACCGAGGCGGCGTACAGCTCCATGGCGCCGATGTCGCTCGTCTTGTTCGCCGGGTCACCCCGGTCCACCAGTCGCGCGAGCGGCGGGAAGCGCCTCCAGTCCTCGCCGTCAGGCGAGAGCGGCGGAACGTACAGCGCCATGTTGTGGGAGACGACACCGGCCGCGCGATAGGCCGAGACCGCCTTCGCGATCGCCGGCGCGAGTGACGATTCGTCAGCGCCAGGGCGTCCCAGGACCAGGATCTCGCGCTCCTTCACCGGCACGAGCGAGGCGATCGCGCGGGCACCGTCGATCTCGGCGCCCAGCCCGAGCGCGTCGTGCACGAGCCACAGATCGTCGAAGTAGTCGCTCCCGTGCTGTACGTCGTACGCGATCGCCTGGCGACGCAGCAGCTCGATCTTGGGGTAGTGCATGCCGCGCGTGGCCGTCATCTGCATGTGCCCGTGCACGATCGATCCGCCCGCTCGCCAGAGGCAGTTCCACATCAGGAAGTAGTAGCGCGCGGCTGGGTCCGCCTCCATGGCCTGCTCGGCCCACCGTCGCGCCGTGACGAGGTGATCGCGGATCGCGGTCGCATCGAGCGGGGCGAGCGGATCGTGCTGTTTGAAGACGAGGACGCCGTGAAAGCCGTCGTATTTCGCGACGTTCGACGCGGTGATCCCGTACGCGCCCTCGACGCGGCCGAAGACGTCCGCCGGCGTTCCGGTCTCCGGCCGGCAGAACGGATCGCTCGCCGAGGAGGCTATCGTCGCGCGGACCTCGTCGGCGCCCTTGACCTCCATCGGCCGCATCGCGCGCAGCTCGTTGAACAGCGCGCCCTCGAGCGTCACCTGATTGTTCACGCGCACGATGCGCTGCTCGCGCACGGCGTCGACCGATCCGAAGAGCTTCCGTATCCACTCGTGCATCTCGGGTGGCGCATCGAGACGACCGGTGGTCGTGGAGATGGCGAGGATGCGCGTCGCCGCCGCGCGCGCGGCCGCTGGGAGCGAGGCAACGGCCTCCTCGAGGTCGACGATGGATGCGGTCACGCGGCCTTGCGCACCCTCGACGCGGTCTTGTACAGGAGCACGTAGCTCTTCGCCGAGGCGCTCCACGAATGATCTTCTCGCATCACCCGCTGCACGAGCTCGGTCCACGTGTCCGCGCCCACCCGGTACGTGCGCATGGCGCGGGCGATCGCGTCGTCGAAGGCGGCGGGCGAGTACTCCGCGAACGAGAAGCCGTTGCCCCGAGCGGCGTCGCGGTCGACATCGCGGACCGTCTCGGCCAGGCCGCCGACCTCGTGCACGACGGGTATGGTCCCGTAGCGGAACGAGATGAGCTGGCCGAGCCCGCACGGCTCGAAGCGCGACGGCATCAGGAAGAGATCGGACCCCGCATAGATCCGTTGGGCCAGACCGGCATCGAATCCGAGCGTCAGCCAGAGCTTGCCGGCGTAGCGCGCCGCGAGCGCCTTCCACTTCGCCTCGTACGCGGGGTCGCCTGACCCAAGCACGACGAGCTGACCTCCCGCATCCAGCAGCTTCGGCGCCGACGCGGTCAGAAGATCCACGCCCTTCTGCTCCACCAAGCGCCCGACGACGCCGAAGATCGGGGCGCGCGGGTCGGCGGCGAGCGAGCCTTCCTTCTGCAACGCGGCTTTGCACTCGGCCTTGCCGCCGGCGTCATCCGCGCCGTAGCGCGCCGCGATGTGGCGATCGGTCGCGGGATCGAAAGCAATGGTGTCGATACCGTTCACGATGCCGACCAGACGCCGACCCCGCTCGCGCAGCGGTCCCTGCAGGCCTTCGCCGAACTCGTCGGTGAGGATCTCTTTCGCGTAGCGCTCGCTCACGGTGCTGACGATGTCCGCGGTAGCGATCGCGCGGGCCATCGGGTTCGCCTCGCCCGGATCCTCAACGGGCAGACGCGCGCGAGGCAGACCGATGAGTGCAAGCACGCTCTTATCGGTCCGCCCCTGATACGCGAGGTTGTGGATGGTGAAGACAGTGGACGTGGCGGCGAGCGCGCGCGTCCGCGCCACGAGCGGGACGAGCAAGGCCGCATGCCAGTCGTGCGCATGGACGACGTCCGGCGGCGAATCGCGAAGGTCTTCGAATACCGCGCGGCAGAAGAACGCATAGCGCTTCGCGTCGTCGGGCTCGCCGTAGACGCGATCGCGGCCGATCCGCCGATCGTTGCGAACGAACACGACGCGCACACCATCGCGCACGATGCTCGGATAGGAGACGCGCACCTTCGCCTTCCCATAGGGCACCGAGCGCGACGGCGCGCGATCGGTGATCTGGAACCTGGCGCGATCGATCGTCTTGTGCAGCGGCAAGTAGAGCGTGACGTCGTGTCCGAGCGCCGCGAGTGCCTGAGGGAGACTGCCCGCCACGTCAGCGAGGCCACCGACCTTGGCGTATGGGGCGGCCTCGGCGGCCGCAAACACGATCTGCACGAGCCACCGGATGTTAGCGAGATGTAAGGAGATGACGCTTCGGGCTTGAAACCGTACGGTGGACGAAACTGGCTCGTTAGCTGGCTAGTAGTGCTGGTAGCGGATCCCAAGGAGGAACACGTGAGCGCTTCATTCCGCAGCAAGAAAGTTCTTCTCGCCGCCGGCGCCGGCGCCCTGACAGCGGCGCTGCTCGGCGGCGCCTCCCTCGCGGCCTTCGCCCCGGTCGATCACGACCCGGTCAACGCCGTGGAGGCGGAGCTGGGACTGACGGCGCCGGCGAACAGCGGCACTGACAAGCTCAAGGCGATCCTCGACGCGCTCGCCGCCAAGGGTGTGATCACCGTCGGGCAGGTCGACGCGATCGTCGCCGCGCTGCGCGACGCCGCACCGAAGCGCGACGCCGGTGTGGTCAAGCGCGTCTTCGCCGGCCTCCTCGAAGAGTCCGCGAAGTATCTCGGCCTGACGACCGCCGACCTCCGGGCCAAGCTTCCCGGCACGAGCCTCGGCGCCATCGCGAACAGCACCTCCGGAAAGACCCGGGCCGGCCTCGTGGCCGATCTGCAGGCCACCGTGAACACGGCCATCGACAAGGCCCTGGCCGCGAACACCATCACCAGGGAGCAGAGCGACAAGGCCAAGGCGGAGGCCCCTGGCCAGGTCGCCAAATTCGTCGACAACGTGTACGAGCAGCGGCGCGCGCCGAAGACGTCGGCGCGGATGCCGAAGGTCGCCGAGTTCGTGGGTGACATCTTCAGCGGCGGGCGCGAGTACCTGGGCCTGTCGCAAGCCGACCTCGCCAAGGCGTTGCGCGAGGGCAAGAGCCTGGGCGAGATCGCCGCGACCACCGCCGGCAAGAGCAAGGACGGTCTGGTGGCCCAGCTCACGGCTACGGCCAACACGAAGATCGACAAAGCCAAAACCGACGGGAAGGTCACGGCCGAGCAGGCCGCCGCCTTGAAGGCGCAGGTCGGCGCGGCCGTTACCGCGCTTGTCGACCGAAAGGGCCCGACAGCGATCTTTAAGCGCTAGCGACCGCGCCGTCCGGTATCCGTTCGGTGCCGAGGCTGCCGCTGTGGCGGAGTCCGCGGTCGGGTGGTAACGACGATGACCGCCCGCCCGTTGGCTCATCACAGGCTGGACGGAGTTCGGGCGGTATAGTCGGCCCGGGTTCCGCACGGCGAACTCGCGCAGGAGCATGTACTGGATAAGCGCTACCAGATCTCCCAACCGCTAGGTGCCGGTGGCTCCTCCCAGGTGTACCTGGCGAAGGACACCGCGCTGAATCGCGAAGTCGCGATCAAGGTGCTGGACTCCGCGGCGGCCGCCGACGCCACGCTGCGTCGGATGTTCGTCAAGGAAGCGCGCTCGCTCGCACAGCTCACCCACGCGAACATCGTCTCCGTCTACGACGTCGGTGAGGTCGACAACCACCCGTACATCGTGATGGAGCATCTCGCCGGCGGCTCGCTCAAGGGCCGCATCGAACGGACCGGACCGCTCAAGGCCGGCGAGGCCGCGCGCATCGCGATCGAGGTCGCGAACGGGCTCGCCTTCACGCACTCGAAGGGCATCATCCACGCCGATCTCAAGCCGTCGAACATCCTCTTCGACGCGAACGATCACGCGAAGATCGCGGACTTCGGCATCGCGCGCACCCCGAAGGAGGACGCCGCGACACCGGAGCTGTACGCGACGGCGATGTACGTCGCGCCCGAGCGCGTCGAGGGCAAGCAGGCCACGGCCCAGACCGATATCTACGGCCTGGGTCTCGTCCTATACGAGATGCTGGTCGGCAAGCCGCCCTTCACGAGCACGAGCGCCGGCGTTCTGATGCGCGACCACGTCGTCCGCATGCCGGTCCCCCCGAGTCACCTGCGCGCGTCGCTGCCGCGCGAGCTCGACACGATCGTGCTCAAGGCCCTCGCGAAGCAGCCGAACCTGCGGTACCAGAAGGCGAGCGACTTCGCGAACGCCCTCGCGTCGATCGAGAACATCGACAAGGAGCTCGCGACGACGCGGGTCACCGGCGTCATGACCGAGCCGCTCAACGACTTCATGCCGACGGTCGAACAGAGCCCCGTCGTCGCGCTCCTCTCGAGCTACGGTGGTCCGATCCGCCGCGCGTTCTTCGCGCTGTTCGCCGCTCTTCCGGTCTTCGCCCTGATGGTGCTCGCGAGCTTCGGCCTCATCACCTCGCTCGCAGCCGCCGGCCTCGTCGCGGTCGTGGCCGTCGCGGGCCAGCTGGGTGTTGCCCTCGCGATCGCGTGGGTCGTCGAGACCGTGCTCATCTTCCTCTTCGTACCCGGGCTCGCGGTGCTGTTCGCGCTGATGGGCGTGTGGGTCTGGCTGCGCAATATCCGTCCCGAGCAGGCGGCCATGGCGATGGCCATGCCGGTCGCAGCGCCTCTCGGCCTGGCGCCCGCATTCGTACTAACCGCCGCCGCGGTCGATGGTCTGATGGGCGTCGTGACGGCGGCCTGGGGCGCGATCCTCACCGTGATCTTCGCGATCGCCGCCGGCGAGCAGTCCTTCGGTCCATTCGTGCAGACCGGCTTCACCTTGAAGCAGGAGACGCTCTTCAGTCCGCTGCGCGCGATCGAGACGAAGAGCGCGATCATCGGCGTCCTGCAGGGCCGTGGAGCATCCCTCGCCGAGGTCATGCAGCCCGAGCTGCTCTTCTCGCAGCTCTCCGCGCTCGTGTCGCGGCTCGTTGGTGCTGACGTCGCGGCGCTCGCGACGATCATCGCGTGGACGATCGCTGCGCTCACAGTGTGGTCCGTGACACGACTGCTCCGCACGTTCTTCGACACGCTGCTCCGCCGTCCGCAGCGGTGGTTCTCGCTCTACGTGGCCGCGCAGGCGGTCGGCGTCCTCTCAGGCGCTGTGATCCTCTTCCTGCTCTTCATGACCTGGGGTCCGCTGCAGAACGCCGCCGGACGACCCGCCGAAGGCGTCCTCTTCGCCGCGGCGTTCGTGGGAGTGGCGTTCGCCCTGGCCTGCGGCGTCGTGATCGGAGCGAGTCAGCGTCCCGAGCCCGAGGACGAGCCCGCGCCGTCCGTCGCCGCGCGGAGGTTGCCGGTCCGCTAGGGGCGCCCCAGCATGTCGTCGCCATGACGACCGACCGGTACGAGCGCATCTATGACGTCGTGCGCCGGATCCCGCGCGGCCGCGTCGCGACGTACGGCATGGTCGCGATGGTCGCGGGCTATGCGCGGGCAGCGCGTTTTGCCGGTCTCGCGATGCACCACTGCGACGACCCGAGCGTGCCGTGCCACCGGGTCGTCAACGCGAGCGGCGGGCTGGCCCCCCACTTCGTTTCGCAGCGCGCGCGCCTGCAGCGCGAGGGCGTGACGTTCGCGGGGCGGA
>JBDTMY010000211.1:0-7684 GCA_039934015.1 Chloroflexota bacterium
CGCTTCGGGATCACGTCCTCGTCGTCTTCGGGCGCGAGCTCGTCGATGATCTCGGCCCCCTTGGTGCCCGCGATCGCGTGCGGCGGGAAGACCTGGAACTCGGCGTCGTCGGGCACGTGGTTGTCGGTCAGGTAGATCACGGGCTCGCCGGCGGCGCGCGCCCGCGCGAGCTCGTCCTTGATCACGGGGATGATCCGACCCATCGATGGCCCGCAGTAGAGCGCGCCACCCTCGCGCGCGAAGTCCTCGATCATGTCGATGACGACCAGCGCGCGTTTCACGAATAGACCCTTGCGCGAAAAAGAAAGAGGACGGCGGGTGCCGTCCTCTCTCGCGTCAACCTGGTGCGCAGGCTAGTGGTGGCAGGCCTTCGCGGTGCCGCTCTGCTCGGCGGTCTTGAACGACTGCCCGCAGCCACAGCTCGAAACGGCGTTCGGGTTGCGAAGCGCGAACCCGCCGCCCATGAGGGCATCGACGAAGTCGATCTCCGAGCCCTTGAGGTACATGGCGCTCATGGGGTCGACGACGATGCGCACGCCGTCGGTCTCGACGATCGTGTCGTCCTGTTCGCGGCCTTCCGCGAACGTCATGCCGTAGGAGAATCCGGAGCAACCGCCCGGCGTCACGTAGACGCGGAGCGCGAGATCGGCGCGGCCTTGCTTCGCGATGACTTCCTTTAGCTTGTCAGTCGCGCGCGCGGTCATCGTGACGACCGGCTGATCGGTAAGGGTGCCGGTCTCCTGTTGTTCGATGGCCATTCAGTGCGTCCCCTTTGGTGGTTCGGTCTGTCCACATCATAGCGGACCTACTGCGCTCATTACACTCGATTTCATGCCCATTTCCCTTCATCACGCGCAGGTCTTCTACCCGCCTGGCGAGGAAGCACAGGCACGGGATTTCTATGGAAAAGCGCTTGGTCTGAAGGAGATCCCACGCCCGGAAACGCTCAAGGATCGTGAGGGGATCTGGTACTCGGCGCCGCCTGGTCACGTGCACCTTTCGGCGGACATCGACCTCGGTCTCCACCCACGGCGCCACTTCGCGCTACGCGTCGACGATCTCGAGGCGATGCGCGACCGTTTGCGCCAGCGCGCCGCCACCTTCGAAGAAGCGACGCCGATCCCGGGCTGGAGCCGCTGCTATGTGTTCGATCCGTTCGGGAACAAGATCGAGCTGGACGAGATCCCCGAGTGACTGAGTTCCGCTTCTCGCCGCGCCCGAACCGCGCGAGCGAGATCAAGTGGCGCACCTGGGGCGACGCCGCGTTCGACGAGGCGCGCGAGCAGAACAAGCCCGTGCTGCTCGCGATCAGCGCGGTGTGGTGCCACTGGTGTCACGTGATGGACGAGACCAGCTACAGCATCCCCGAGATCATCGAGGTCATCAACGAACGCTACGTCCCGGTCCGCGTCGATAACGACGAGCGGCCGGATGTGAACCGCCGCTACAACATGGGCGGCTGGCCGAGCACGGTCTTCCTCACGCCGGAGGGAGAGATCATCCACGGCGGCACCTACGTCCCGCCCGACGAGATGTGGAAGGCGGTGCACGGTGTCGACGAGGTGTGGTGCACCAAACGCGAGGAGATCACGGCGCGCGTGGCGGAGCTCCGCGAACAGGAAGCCCAGGCGCGGAAGCCCACGCCGGATGGCGCGAGGGGCAAGAGCGGCGAGCTATCGGCCGACATCGTCGACACCGTCGGCGCGCTCGTGCGTGGGCAGTACGACCCGCAGTTCGGCGGCTTCGGGCGCTCGCCGAAGTTCCCCCAGGTCCGGCTCCTTCGTTTCCTCCTCGACGAATATCGGCGCCACGCCTACCCGGACCTCGCGCACATGCTCCACAAGACGCTCGGCGCGATGGCTGAGGGCGGCATGCACGACAAGATCGAGGGCGGGTTCTTCCGCTACGCGACGACACGCGAGTGGCAGACACCCCATTACGAAAAGATGCTCGAGGACAACGCCGAGCTGCTCGCCGTGTACGCCGAGGCGCACCGCACGTTCCCGGAGGCCGGATACGACCGCGTGGTGCGCGATGTCGTCCGCTGGATGGACACGGTCCTGTGGCGCGACGATGTCAAGGCGTTCGCGGGGTCGCAGGATGCCGACGAGGTCTATTACGAGCTCGATGCCGGCGGCCGCGAGAAGCACGGCGCGCCGTTCGTCGACAAGACGTTGTACACGAGCTGGAACGCGCTGGCCGCGTCCGCGTACGTGGCCGCCGCCCAGGCCCTTGGAGATGACTCGACCCTGGAACGTGCGCACGACGTGATGAGCACGATCGGCACGCGGATGGTCGACGGCGACGGCCGGCTCATGCACTTCGACCGCGGCGACGGGCCTCGTGTCGCGGACCTGCTCGGCGATTGGGCCGCGTATCTCCAGGCGACGCTCGATCAGTACGAGACCGGAACGCGTGTCGGCGCGCTCGCCAGCGCCACGGCGGCCGCGACGGTGATGCGCAAGCGGCTCGAGGACCCCGCGGGCGGGGGATTCTTCGATGCGCCTGCCCGCGCGGAGCCGGGCCGCGTCGCGATCCGCGAGAAGCCGATCGAGGACAACGCGATGGCTGCCGACGCCCTGCTGCGGCTGGCCACGCTCACCGGCGATGAGCGGTGGCGCGAAACGGCGCTTCGCGTGCTGCGCTCGTTCGGGGGGACCTATCGCGCGTGGGGACAGTTCGCGTCGTCCTATGCCAATGCCGTGGCCCATGCGCTCGCCGAGCCGCTCGCGATCACCGTCGTCGGGCCCAAGGACGATGCGACGGCGAACGCGCTCTGGGACGCCGCGCGGTCCGTGGCTCATCCCGCCGGAAGCGTCCAGCGCATCGTGCCGGACGAAGACGGCGCCCGGCTCGCGCAGCTCGGCTTTCCGCGTGACCGCACCGCGGCCTACGTCTGTGTCGGCACGACCTGCTCGGCCCCGCTGACGGACGGGGACTCGCTCCGCCGAGAGCTCGATCGGATCCGCTAGATCCGCACCCCGCGCACCCAGACCGCTTTCGGCCGCTGCAGCACCTCGAGGTCGCGCAGGGGGTCGCCGTCCACGACGACGATGTCGGCCCACGAGCCTGCGGCGATGCGCCCGGCGTTCGGCCGGCCCACGACGTCGGCGGCGACGCTGGTCGCCGCGACGAGCGCCTCGGTGCGTGACAGGCCGGCCTCGGTGAGATAGACGAGCTCGAGCGCGAACCGCTCATGCGTGTTGAATGGCGTGCCAGCGTCTGTGCCGGCCGCGATGCGCACGCCGGCCTGGTGGGCGGCGCGCACTCCTTCCAGATGTTTGGTGGCGACGAGGCGGGCACGCTCCATGACGCGCGCGGGCAGCGCGCCGCCGTTCTCAATGATGCGCCGGAGAGCGGAGAACGTCGGCACCAGCGCGACACCTTTGTCTTTGATGAGGCGGATCGTCTGCTGATCGAGAAGCGTGGCGTGCTCGATCGAGTCGACGCCTGCCTCCGCAGCGATGCGCATTCCCTCGGCGCCGTGCGCGTGCGTGGTGATCCGTATGCCGGCGCGATGGGCTTCGTCGACGGCAACGCGCGTCTCCTCCGGCGTATACGCCGCGAGCTCGGGCCCGGCACCTTCGCCCAGCACGCCGCCGGTAGAGAACAGCTTGATGACGGTGGCGCCGACGGCGACCTGCTCGCGCGTCGCCGCGCGGACGGCATCGGCGCCATCCGCGACGCGGCCGACCTCCATGCCGTGGCCACCCGTGATGGTCACGCCGCGTACGGCCGCGATGATGCGCGGGCCTTCCAGCGCGCCGCGCTCGATCTGACGCGCGAGCTCGACCACCATCGGCCCGTTCGCGCCGAGATCGCGCACGGTGGTCACGCCGCTGCGCAGCGTGAGACGCGCGTTGCGGAACGCCTTCAGCGCCGCCGCGCCCTCGCTCTGCCGCGTCTCAGCGTCGAAGTCCGCGCTGCCGTCGAGCGTGAGATGCGCGTGGCAGTTGATGAGCCCAGGCACCGCGAACTTGCCACCGGCGTCGAGTGAGCGCGATCGCTCGCCCTTCGGCGTCTTCGGCGTACGCGAGCGCTTGCCGACCCACGCGACGGCATCGTTCTCGATGACGATCGCCGCGTCGGACATCGTGTCCGTGCCATCGAAGAGACCGTCGATCTCCAGGACCGTACGCATCGCGTGGCAGTATCGTCCACGGGTGCCGCATCCGCTCGTCGAGCGCCTTCGCGCGCGCGGTTTCGTGATGCCGGACTACGACGGCGGTGGGTTGCTCAACCTGCCCGCGACCGTCCTCGACGTGCTCGGTGCGCGCGAGGCGCGCGACGCGTTGCCGCTGACGGGTCTCGATCCCGCCTTGCGCGAGGGCGCGCGGCAGGTGGTCGTGATCCTGGCCGATGGGCTCGGCTGGTGGCAGCTCGAGATGTTCTGCGACCGCGGCGACACACCATTCCTCGCCGAGCTGCGCGACCGCGCGCGCCGGGGTGACCGGGCGCAGCTGATCGACGCCACGACGGTGTTCCCGTCCACGACCGCCGCCGCGATCACCACGCTGAACACCGCGCGGACGCCGCTCGAGCACGGCAATATCGCGTACTTCCTCTGGCTCGAGGAATTCGCGCAGGTGACCGCGATGCTCCGGTGGGGCCCTGCGATCGCGCGACGCGGCTCGTATTTCGACGATCCCGCCGTCGACCCGCGGCGGTTCGCGCTCGTGCCGTCGATCCACGCGCGCCTGAAGGGCCGCGGGATCGCCTCGTACGTCATCGAGCCCGAGATCTTCCGCTCGGAGGCCATGACGCGGATGCACGCCGCCGAGGCGAGCTACGTCGGATACCTGCTGCCGTCATCGATGGGTGTGCGGCTGCGCGGCCTGCTCGATGCGCCACGTCCTTCGTATGCCTATGCCTACTGGTCCGGCATCGACACGGTGTCGCATCAGTACGGACCGCGCAGCGAGGAGGCCGCGATGGAGGCGGCGCTCTTCGATCTCGACCTTCGGCGCGCCGTCGGGGACCGTGGTCCGGGCGACACGCTGTTCTTCCTCACCGCCGACCATGGCCACGCGACCACGGATCCCGACAAGATGCTGGACATCGTCGGCGACGAGCAGCTGCGCGCCCTCCTGCGCAATCCGCCTGCCGGAGAGCCGCGTCTGGTGTTCCTGCACACCGACCATCCGGAGCGAGTGCGCGAGCACATCGACCGGAAGTGGCCGGGCCTCGTGACCCTGCTGGATCGTGATGAGCTCATCGACGCGGGATTGTTCGGCCGCGGCGACCCGCTGATCGCGCGCCGGCGCATCGGCGAGGTCGTCGCACTACTCGACCGCGACCTTTCCGCGTCCATCGTCAAGGTGGAGGGACAGACGATCCGCCATCGCGGATCGCACGGCGGGATGTCCGCGGATGAGATGCGCATCCCGATCCTCGCGTGGCGAGCTTGATCACGCTCACCTAGGATTCGCGGATGGCAACGACGTCATATCTCGAGGCGGTCGCCGGTGGCATGGTCGCCGCGGCCGCGTTCAGCGACGACGACGCGGCGGTGCTGGCGGTGACGCTGCTGAGCGGGTCGGGCGTCCGCGAGCAGGACATCTCCGTGCTCGCGAGCGACGCGCACCGCGCCGAGCTCGTCGCCGGGGGTCGCGCCTGGCTGCCGGGGAAAGGTTGGGGCGGCCTCCGTTACCGTCTTCGAAAGCTGTTGCCCGGCGGCATCATCCCGCGAGACGTGCGGAAGCGCTACCCGAAGGCCCTCCAGGAGGGCAAGCTCGTCGTCGTCGCCGCGGCGGACGGGCAGCCGGCGGACACGATCGCGGCGCTCCTCGAGCAGGCGCGCGGTGAAGCCGTCGACAAGTGGTGGCAGACGCCGACCTACATCTTCGCGCCGCCCGAGCTCGCTGGGCCTTTCTAGCCACCAGAGTTCTCCGAGCGGTCAGCCCGTCAATTGGCGAAACGTCGCCACGCCTCGTTGGGCGTCATCCGACGAAAGGTAGGCCCAGCAGCCAGTTGCAGGGTCGCCCATTTCCGCTCGTCTTCGGAGCCAAGACTTCTCGGTCGTCCTGAGATCCTTCCGAATCAGGCCGACGTCTCCTACGAGGCTTAGAAAGGACTGCGAGATCGATCCGTTGGTTTTCGGGCACGTCATCGACCGCGATTGCGCGAGCCTAAGCAGGATGGCACCAAGGAGATCGGGAACGGGTATCCGTCCGCGGCGCTTGCCAATCCTGACTTCCTGGACCTGTGTCCGGCGAAGCGCCTGCGTGCCCCCGGGCACCTCGACCGTATGGAGCTTGCCCACGGTCCGACGCGAGCCAACCCGGTTCAGCCCGTCAGGGCCGAGTACATCGACCGAAACGCCGCCTCGTACGAATCTGTGCGACAACCCGAACGTGCTCGTCTCTCCGAGCTCGAAGCCGCGCTCGATCAGCGTCGCCGAGAGTTCCTCCGTCGCCCCGGGCAGTGCTCGCACATCGGCGAGTGCGTCAGCGTCGAGACTCAATCGTGGAACCGATCGACCCGCGGCCATCGCATGAAGTTGGACCATGCGCGCGCCAATGAGGGTCCACGGAGCCGCGAACCAGTCACTCATCTCGGTGATGGTCTCCCAGACGACCCGGTCCTTCGCGTTTGCCGCGACCAGGTCGATCATCGTGGATCACGCCGACGTCGTATACGTTTCAACAGTTCACTTCCGGCACGCCTGCTGCGCTGATCCGCTGAGTCGATAAGGTCGACGGCAACCACGGCCTCAGGAGCAACGCGATCCGACTTGAACGGCCAATGCCGATCGACCTCCCTGACGATGAGGTTCGCAGCGTTTTCGGAAACCTCACGCAGCGCGTGTTCGTAAGACAACTTCGCCAAACGTTCCCTTGGCAAGTAACCCTCGACGACACCGGGAGCCACGAGGTCGACTTGGTGGTCGTCGACCGCGCTGACGCCAGATCGGATGAACTTGTCATCCGCCACGATCTTCTGGAGGGCTCGCTGATCACCGCGAAGGTACTTCACGTTCGCGCGTCGTCGGAAGCGCGAGGCGAGCGGAAATTTCGGGGCGTTGAGGCGTGCCCTCAGCCGCGCTCGCTCTACTGGCGAAAGCCACTCGGCTGCCCTGCCCGATGCCAAGAACAGAAGTCCCCAGGCGTTTTCAGGACTGAAGGGGCGACCGGCTACGCGTTCTGCCACACCGGAACTTCGTAGCGCAGCGATCGGCACCAGCCATCGATTCGCCACCTTCTTCCCGGGCAACGTCCCGCGCGCGATCAGCGCGCGCACACGTGCTTCATTCACGCCTAGTCGTCTCGCGACTTCCGCTGCGCTGATCCAATCCTCGGCGTACTCGCGCATTGCAGAAACTATAGCGATAGCGCTATAGTTGATGCAAATATGCCCTCGTCAGAGCCCCCCGTTCTAGCCGGACGCACTACCTTCTAGGGGAAAGAAGAGCGCACCGATCATCCTGATCCCGGCTTCTGGCTCGGCGTCGCACCCCAACGAGCTCGCCGCGATCATCGGCGACTTCGCGAAGGCTACTCATACCTCAGCGCGCTGAGCGCGGACATCCGCATCGCGCGGCGCGAAGGCAGGAATCCGGCGACGAGGCTGACCACGAGCGCGAGGCCCATGGCGGCGAGCGCGAGCGAGAGGTCGACGATGAAGATCGGCGCCGGGCTCGCCTGCGGATTGAGGTTGCGGATCACGAGCTCGATCGCGCGTCCGC
>JBDTMY010000212.1:0-4002 GCA_039934015.1 Chloroflexota bacterium
GATCGGCTGGATCGGCTCGACGACCGGGGCGACCGTCCTCATTGCAGTAGGCGCGAGCACGCTCAGCGGTTCGATGCCGAACTCGGGATGTGCGGAAAGATGCGTTCGCAGGCGTCGCAGCGCGTAGTGAAGGCGAGATTTCACCGTGCCGATCGGGCAGTCGACTACCTGCGCGATCTCCGCGAGGTTCAGGCCGTTCATGTAATGGAGGACGACGACGATGCGGTGCTTGGGCCCGAGCGTGTCTACCGCCGCAAGCACGATGCGCCGCACTTCGGCCTGCTCCGCAAGCAGTGAGGGCGAGCGCTCCTCGCTCTGGAACGTGTCGTTCGCCGAATCCTCGAGCGGGCTCAGGATCACGCCTTTGCGCGGGCGCCGGTTGTACGAGAGGTTGACGGCGACGCGGTACAGCCACGGCCGCAGCGATCCCTCGGGCTCGAGACGCGCCAGCGCGCGGTGCGCGCGGGCGAACGTGTCGACCGCGATCTCCTCCGCGTGCGAGGGATCCTTCGTGATGGCGAGGCCGAGACGGAAGATCCCGTCGCGGTAGCGGTAGAACAGCGCGTCGAACGCGAGCATGTCGCCCTCGCGCGCGGCGTAGACGAGCTCGCGATCGGTGCGCCGATCCTCCTCGTGGGCCGAACGCCTGGCGGCGGGTCGGGTCACATCTCGTCCGGTAGGTACCGGCGGATCGCGCGCACGCTGCGAGCCGGCGTCAGCGTGCCGCGCTCGACGACGCCGTTGGATTGCGGGGCGTGGAGGAACTCGCGCTCGCCGGTCGCGATCGCGGTATGCGTGACGCGCTCGTCACCGAAGAAGAACAGGTCGCCCGGGCGCGCTGCGGTCACAGCGCGGCCTTCAAGCGCTTGCTGGTCGGCGTCTCGATCAAGACCCACCCCGTTCAAACGGTACACGAGCTGTGTGAGCCCGGAACAGTCGATCCCGTCCGCTGTCGTGCCGCCCCAGAGGTACGGGACGCCGAGAAAACACTCGGCGGTCCGCAGCAGATCGCCGGGGACCGGGAAGCGCGACGCGAGCTGCGAGATGTCGACGGTGTCGCGGAACGCGACCCAGCCGTCGTAACTGATACGCAACCACCCGCCCTGCCGCTCCTGGATCGCGAGCGGCGAGCCCACGGGCAAGCGGTCGATGATCGGCGCGGCGTCCGTCGGCGCCGAGCGCACATCCGCGACGACGACGCCGACGATGCGGCGCTCCGGGGCGCCGACCTCGTCGAGATGATCGGCCTGCACCCAACCGAAGTAATGGTCCGGGCCCTGCGCGTAGAACCAGTCGCCGTCGCGCGCGAGGAGCGTCAACCGCTCGCCGTAATGCGCCTGGTCGACCCGCTCGGAGTCTTCGTCGGGCTCACCGCGCAGATCGGTGAGCCCGCGGTTCACCAGTGCCTGCGGGGGGCGGACCATCGCGACCGCCAGGCGCGGCGCGGCGAGGGTCACGCGTCCGCCTTGTACCGGAGCACCGGCCGGCGCGCGGCGCCCACTTCGTCGAGGCGCCGAAGCGGCGCGTGCCGGGGCGTATCGCGCACCGCCGCGGGATCCGTCTTCACGCGCTCCGCGATGCGCAGCATCGCCGCGGCGAACGCGTCGAGCGTCTCTTTGGGTTCCGTCTCGGTCGGCTCGATCATCATCGCCTCGGGCACGATGAGCGGGAAGTACACCGTCGGGGAGTGGAATCCCTCGTCGAGCAGGGCCTTCGAGAGGTCGAGTGCCGACGCCCCCTGCTTCTTCTGCTTCGCGGCACTGAGAACGAACTCGTGCATCGGCGGCCGGTCGTACGCGACGTCGTATGCCGGACGCAGCAGGGCGAGGAGATAGTTGGCGGAGAGGATCGCGTCGCGGCCCGTCTCCACCAGGCCCTCCTCTCCGAGGGTCTTCATATAGGTGTAGGCGCGGACGAGCACGCCGAAGTTCCCAAGGCGCTGCTTGATGGTGCCGATCGAGTCGCCGAGCCCGGCGGGCGCGCGGTCCTCGCGCGCCGTGTCGTAGTGGTACGACCCGTCGGCCTCACGCACGATCCATGGCTTCGGCAGGAAGGGACGGAGCGCTGCCTTCACGCAGAGCGGGCCGGCGCCGGGGCCGCCGGCGCCATGCGGGGTCGAGAACGTCTTGTGGACATTGATGTGAACGCAGTCGAAACCGAGATCGCCCGGGCGCGCCACGCCCAGCAGGGCGTTCATGTTCGCGCCGTCGCCGTACACGAGAGCGCCTGCGGCGTGCACCGCGTCGCATACCTCGCGCACGCGCTCCTCGAAGAGGCCGAGCGTGTTCGGGTTGGTGAGCATGAATCCCGCGACGTCGGGACCAAGCGCGCTCTTGAGCGCATCGAGATCGACGTTGCCGCGCGCGTCGCTCTTGACCGTGGTGACCTGGTAGCCACACATCGCCGCGGACGCGGGGTTCGTCCCGTGAGCCGAGTCCGGGACGATGATCCGCCGACGCGCGTTGGCCTCGCCGCGCTTCGCGTGATACGCCTTGAAGACGAGCAGCGCGGTGAACTCCGACTGCGCGCCGGCCTGCGGCTGCAGCGCGACGAAGTCCATCCCGGTGATCTTCGCGAGCATCTGCTCGAGCTCGTACGCGAGCGCGAGGACGCCCGGTGTCGTGCGGTAGGACTGCCGCGGATGCAGGTCGGCGAAGAGACCCGCGACGCGGTCGTTCACCTTCGGGTTGTACTTCATCGTGCACGAGCCGAGCGGATACATCCCGGTGTCGACGGAGTAGTTGAGCTGCGCGAGGTGCGTGTAGTGACGGACGACCTGCGGCTCCGTGAGCTCCGGCAGGCGCAGCGGCGCTTTCCGCCTGAAAGTCTCGGGAATCTCCGCGTCAGCGGCCGACCGCACGTGGCGTCCGTTCCTGCCGTGGCGCGCGAGCTCGAACAGCAGCGGCTCGAGCGCGGGCACCGGCGTCGTCGCGCCGACGTCGGGGATCACCTGTGTCCGGATCGTCATCGGGCCGCCACCGTCTCGCCCGACCGCGCGAGCTGCGCGACGGCGTCCACGAGCGCATCAGCGTCCCCGTCGGTCGTGAGCTCGGTGCACTGCACGATGATGTCGTCACGTCCCTCGCGGCGGCCGGCCACGAAGTGCGACGCGGTGACCTCGACCTGGATGCCGCGGGCGATCAGCGCGTTCCGCAGCTCCCACCCGCCCATTTCGGTGCGGAGCGTGAACCGGTCGAAGAAGGGACCGTCGTTCGCGATGGCGCAGCCTGGGAGCGCGGCAAGACGCTTCGCGAGCGCATGCGCCTGCGCGGCGCCGGCGCGCGCGGCGGCGCGGAGGCCAGCTGGACCGAGGAGCGAGAGATACACCGCGGCGGTGATCGCCGCGAGGGCTTCGTTGGTGCAGATGTTGCTCGTCGCCTTCTCGCGGCGGATGTGCTGCTCCCGCGTCTGCAGCGTGTTGACGAATCCGCGCGTGCCATTCGCGTCGACGGTCTGGCCCGCGATGCGTCCGGGCATCTGACGGACGAGCGACTCACGGCAGGCGAAGATCCCAAGGTGCGGTCCGCCGTACGACATCGTGATCCCGAGCGGCTGGCCCTCCCCCACCACGATGTCCGCACCGAGCGCACCGGGTGGCTCCAGCAGAGCGCACGCGTGCGGCTCGGTCACCTGGATGCAGAGCGCGCCGGCGGCGTGGGCGGCTTCCGCGATGGCGCGAACGTCGACGAGCGTCCCGAACGCATCGGGATGCTGGACGATGAGGCAGGCCGCGCCCTCGGCGGACGACGCGAGCTTGGCGGTCGGGACCTCGACGATCTCGAGCTCCGGTCCACGTGCATACGTACGGAGCGTGCGCCGGTAGGTGAAGTCGACCTCGGTCGCCACGACGACCCGCTTGCGGCCGGTGAGGCGAACGGCCATGAATGCCGCCTCGGCGGTGGCCGAGCCGCCGTCATACATCGACGAGTTCACGACGTCCATCGCGAGGAGCTCCGCCATGAGCGACTGGTACTCGAAGACCGCCTGCAGCGTGCCCTGGCT
>JBDTMY010000213.1:0-9698 GCA_039934015.1 Chloroflexota bacterium
AGCGCCACCCGCACATCGCGTAGCGCTTCCTCGAGATCGGACTCGCTCACGCGCGGACGGCCCCGCAGCCGCTCGAACGTCGTGTTGAGCTTGTCGGAGAGCTGCTCGAACATCAGGCCTGCGCTTGCACCGATCCGCTCAGCAGCGTCTTGAGCTCGTCGGCCGCGACCTCCGGGCCGTACAGGCGACCTTGCACGATCTCGCAGCCGAACTGGACGAGGAGGTCTTCCTGATCCTTCGTCTCGACACTGTCAGCGACCACGCGCGCGCCGGTGACGCGCGCCGCCTCGACGATCGCCTGGACCGCCTCGAGACTCTCACTGCCGAGTAGCGTCAGGTCGCGCGCGAGCGGGTATCCGATCTTCAACGTGTCGAAGCCCGAGGCGGCATCGCCGATGGCCGGGTCCTCGAACTCCTCTGAGGCGATGCGCACGCCGAGCGCGCGGATCTGCTGGACCGGCTCGGCGAGCAGCGGATCGCGGACGCTGCCACGCGGACACTCGATCTCGATGTCACTCGGCGGGACGCCGCTCGATGCGATCGCCTCGCGGACCATCTCCACGACGTCCGGCTGCTGCAGCGTGTGCGTCCAGAGGTTCGCCGCGACAAGCGGGATGTGAACGCCCTCGCTGCGCCACGCCAGGATCTGCGCGGCGATCGCGCGCAGCACCCAGCGATCGAACTCCACATGAAGCGAGCCCTGGTCGAGGAGCGGAACGATGTCGCTCGGGCCGATCATCCCGTGGGCTGGATGCGGCCAGCGCGCGAACGCCTCGATGCCCACGAGCTTGCCGGTCGGCACGTGCACCTGCGGCTGGAACTGGAGCGAAAGGGCGCCCTCGTCGA
The DNA here is from genome assembly GCA_039934015.1 of Chloroflexota bacterium. Classification (GTDB taxonomy): domain Bacteria; phylum Chloroflexota; class Limnocylindria; order P2-11E; family P2-11E; genus CF-39. Next base: position 847 of record JBDTMY010000213.1, read on the forward strand.
GCGCGCGCTTCAGCTCCTCAGGACGAAGTCGGACGATCGCCATCGAGAGCTAAGGCTAAGCGGCGCGCGGCAGCAGCGCCTCGACGAACGCGCGCGGGTCCATCGGGACCAGGTCTTCCGCCTTCTCGCCGACCCCGAGGAACTTCACCGGCAGCCCGAGCTCGTGGACGATCGCGAAGACCGCGCCGCCCTTCGCGGTCCCGTCCAGCTTCGTCACGACGAGGCCGGTGACACTCGCGTCCTTCATGAACTGACGAGCCTGCTGGATGGCGTTCTGCCCGGCCGTCCCGTCGAGCACCAGGAGCACCTCATCCGGCGCGCCGTCGCGCGCGCGGCCCGCGACGCGCACGATCTTTCCGAGCTCGTCCATCAGGTGACCCTTGGTGTGAAGGCGCCCCGCCGTGTCGGCGATCACGATGCTGTGCCCACGCGAGGCCGCCGCGGTGATCGCGTCGAAGACGACCGCGGCGGGATCGCCGTCGGGCCGCCCGGACACGATCGGGACGTCGATCCGCGATGCCCACACCTCGAGCTGCTCGATCGCGGCCGCGCGGAAGGTGTCGGCGGCGGCGAGCAGCGGCGTCTCGCCCGCGTCCTTCAAGCGCTTCGCGAGCTTCGCGGCCGTCGTCGTCTTGCCACTGCCGTTCACTCCCACGACGAGCACCACGCGCGGCCGTTGTGTCGAGCCGCGCAGCGCGTTGTCCTTCCCGGCCAGCTCCGCGACGAGCACATCGCGCACCGCATCGAGCGCCTTTGGCACGGTCTTGAGCTCGCCAGTCGTCGCCAGATCGCGGACCTGCGCCATGAGCGGATCGACGAGCGAGACGGACAGATCCGCGCGGAGCAGTCCCTCCTCGAGCTCGTCGAGGAACTCCGGCGTGAGCGGCTCCTCCTGTTTGCGGCCGAAGAGGCGGGAGAAGAGACCGCCCCGCGTCTTCGCGAGGCCCTGCTCGAGGCTCACCGGCTCACGCTAAGGCGCGAGCCAGAGGAAGGCGATGAAGCCGAGCCCGAACGCGATCACCGAGGAAAGGATGTTGCGCGGGGTCGACGTGTCGCCGAGCGCGAGCGCGACGATCGGCCCGAGTGGCGCGAAGAGGATCTCGGGTGTTCCAAAACGGATCGCGAGCCACGTGAACACGCCGGCCGCGACGGTCCCGGCCATCGCCAGCGGGGCCGCGAGCTGCGGCGTCATGATCGCGCGCGCCCAGATGTATCCGATGATGAAGTGGAGCACCGCGGTCGCGACGAACGCCGGCGAGGTGCTCGCGATCGTGAGCAAGTAGTAGATGCCCCACCCCGCGGACGCGATCCAGCCCGCGAGAAGCGCGGTGCGACGCCAGGTCAACAGCTAGCCCGCGCGCTCGCGCTGCTCGTCCAGCTCCGACAGCTTGAGCGAGATCACCTTTGATACGCCGGCGTCATCCATCGACACGCCGTAGAGCATGTCCGCCGCCTCGATCGTGGCACGGTTGTGCGTGATCACGACGAATTGCGTGCGATCGGTGAGCTCGCGCAGTGCCTGCGTGAACCGGCCGACGTTGCGCTCGTCGAGCGCCGCGTCGACCTCGTCCAGGACGCAGAAGGGCGCCGGCTTCACGCGCAGGATCGCGAGGAGCAGCGCGGTGGCGGTGAGCGCACGCTCGCCGCCGGACAGCTGCTGCAGGCTGCCGATGCGCTTCCCCGGGGGCCGCGCGTAGATCTCGATGCCCGGGTCGTCGGGATCGTCCGAGGTGCGAAGCGATGCCTGGCCGCCGTTGAAGAGACGCTGGAAGAAGAGGCCGAACTCGCGGTCCACGGCCATGAGCGTCGAGCTGAACTGCTCGGCGATGGTCGATGCGAGATCGTCCGCGAGCGAACGCAGGTCGGCCATGGCCTTCTCGAGGTCGGCGCGCTGGGTGGACAGGAACTCGAAGCGCTGACCGATATCGGCGAGCTCCGTCGCTGCGAGCGGGTTCACCGGCTCGAGCGCGATCAGCCTGCGCCGCAGGCGCTGGAGCGCGGCGAGCGTGCTCCCCTTCTCCTTCTCATCGCCACCCTCGTCGTCGAAGACGAGCGACTCCGGATCCGGCAGTGGCTCGTCATCCGGCAGGCCCAGCTCGGCGCGCACCTGCTCCTCGAGCAGGCGCATCGCGCCCGACGCGCGCTCCTCTTCGACCGCGAGCTTGCCGCGCTCGCCGCGCAGCTCGGCGAGACGCTCGCGCGCCTTGGCGAGGCGCTGCTCGGACTCGCGCCGCGATCCCTCCGCCGCGAGCGCGCGCTGGCGTGCGAGATCCGCTGAGCGCTCGGCCTCGCGCGCATCGGCCGCGGCCTTGCCGAGATCGCCCTGCGTGGAATCGAGCCGAGTTCGCGCATCGCGTTCCTGCGCCGCGAGCGCGCGCAGTCGCTCTTCGTCGGCCGCGATGCGGCGCTCTGCGGCTCCGACCTGCTCGTCGAGCGTGTCCCGGAGACGCACGAGCGAGCCGCGTCGCTCCTCGCTGGTGGCCGCGTCCAGCCGTGCCGCTTCGGCGCGCTGCGTCGCTGCGCCATGCGCGTCCGACGCTGATTGCTCGCCGCGCTCGGCCTCGGCGAACGCCGCTCCGGCCCGCGCCCGGATGCTCCCGGCCTCCGACCGCTCCGCTGCGAGCTTGTCGCGTCGTTCGAGGATCTCGCGCCGTTCGCGCTCGACCGATGTGGCGCGCGCATCGGCGATACGCACCAGGTCGCGCACGTCCGCATCGGTCGATGCGAGCTCGTCCACGACACGTTCGGTATCGCCGCGCGCTCGTTGCGCGGCGTCAAGCCGCTCGTCGAGCTCCGCAGTGCGCGTCTCGGTGCTCGAGCGCTCCTGCTGAAGCTGCCCGAGAGCGCGCTCCGCGCCCCCGAGCTCCTCGCGCAGCCGGGAGGCCATGCCGCGCAGCTGCGCCCGTGCTTCCTGCTCGGCCCTGCGGCGCGGGTCGGCGAATCGCACCAGCCCAGGCAGCACCAGGAGGCCGCTCGGAGCGACGACGATGCCCGCTTTCAGGCTTGCGGCCGCGGCCACCGCGGTGGCGTCGTCCTCGGCGATGAAGATCGCCACGTCGGCGGAGAGCCTCCGGCAGCCACGAGGGGCATCGCCGATGGACTTCGTCGACGTCATCGCGACGTCGCCCAGCGCGGCCGTGACCGCGTCCGGGACCGTCAGGCGTTCGTGCAGCCACGTGAAGCTGGCGGGGAGCTTGGGGCGAGCGACGCCCGCATCGCGTGCGGCGAGCTCGCCCTCGGCGCGTTCCGCTGCTTCGCGCAGCGCGGTCGTCTGTCCACGGAGGAGCGCGAGGTCACCGTCGATGCGCTGTAGCTCGTTGCGCGACGCGGCCGCGCGCGCCGCTGCGGACTCGACCGCCCGCGCTGCGCCCGCGACCTTCTCGCGCGCCTTGTCGAGATCCACCGCGATGCGCGACCGTTCGCGCTCCCGCTGTGCACGCTCGGTCGTGAGCCCGGACGTGATCCCGGCGAGCTCCTCGTCGCGCGCGAGGAGGGCGCGCTCCTCATCGGCGAGGCGTATCTCGTCGTTCTCTCTCAGGAGATGCGCGCGCTCCGCTTCGACGCGCGCTGCCCTCGCCTCCGCCAGAGCGAGGCGCGTGCCCGAGGCTTCGACCTCCGCGCCACGCGCACGGTCCGCCGAATCACGCGCGCGGCGCGCCGCGGTCGCGGCCTCGTCGTCGACCTTCTGCCGCTGCTCTCGAAGCGAGGCGAGCTGCGCCGGCAAGGCCGCGAGTGAGGCACGCGTACGGTCGCGCTCGGCCGCGATCGCGTCGAGGCTCGCCTGCAGCGCCGCCACGCGCTCACGTATCCCCGCTTCGGTGCTCGCCGCGTCCGTCGCCCCGATGCGGCGGAGCTCTTCTTCCTGACGCGCGGTGCGCAGATCCTCGTCGCTGCCGGCGGTCACCGTCTCGCCTTCGGTGACGTAGTCGGTGAGACGCTCGATCTCACGGTCGACGCCGACGATCTGCGCGGCCAGCTCGGCACGCGTCGTCGCCGTCGAGCCGAACGACGCGCGATACCAGCGGAGCGCGCGACGCCGCAGCTCCGAACGGACCTGCTCGTACTCGCTCCACTTCGCGACCTGCTCGCGCAGCAGCTCAACGCGCGGCCCGATCTCGCGCAGGATGTCGACGACGCGCACCAGCTCCGCCTCCGCGTGCTTAAGCCGCGTGAGCGCTTCTTCGCGCCTCAGCTGGAGGCGGCGCGTGCCGGCCGCTTCCTCGATGACCGTGCGGCGATCCGCCGGACGGAGCGCAAGGATCTGGTCGACGAGTCCCTGGCCGATGACGACGAACGGGTTGTCGGCGAGGTTCGCGCCGGCGAGGAGATCCTGTAGATCGCGGAGACGAACGCGCGAGCGGTTGACGAGGTATTCGGCCTCACCGTTGCGGAACAGACGACGGCCGACCTCGACCTCCGTGAATTCGATCGGCAGGCGCCGCGAGGTGTTGTCGAGCTGCAGGATCGCCTCGGCCATGCTCAGGCTCTTTCGCGTCTCGGATCCGCCGAAGATCAGCTCTTCGTTCTTCTTCGCGCGGAGGATGCGCGCGTTGTTCTCACCGAGCGCCCAACGGATCGCGTCCGCGACGTTCGAGTTGTGGACGATCATGTCTTCGGCCACGAAGTTGTGCGTCCCCTCGACGCAGAGGTCGTAGACCCACTGGTCCGGCGAGTCGAACTCCTCGACCCCAATGACCTGGTCCCAGTACACGTCCGACGTAGCCAAGGTCTCGAGCTGCTCGAGCAGGGGACGTGCAGCCTCCGGTGTAGCTCCGAGTTGTTCGATCTGCGCCGACACCTCTTGGATGCCCTGACGGCTGGCGTGGCAGCGACGCTCGGAATAGGCGGCTAGCTTCGCGCGGCCCTTCCGATTGCTCTTGACGTTGACTCCCGCGAGCTTGATCGCTTCGCTGACGAGATCGGTCGCGGTAGGCACCACGTCGAAGTTCGGATTGCTCGCGACCTCGTATGTCGAGACGCGATCGAGCAGATCCTGTTTTGCGCCCGCGAAGTGGAGATTGCGGCCGAGCACGCGAAGCTGCTCGTTCCCGTACACGTAGACGCTCCAGTAGCGTCGTTTGGTCTTCTTCGGCGTATTCGCCGCCCACTTGACCGTCGAGCGGATCGTCGCGAACACGCCGAGTCGGAGCAGGAGCGAAACGACCCCGCGGGCCAGCACTTCGCTGGCGCTCGCGAACTCGGCATACACCTGCAGGTGCCCCCGGACACTTTTATGGGAGATGTGAACGTCGCCCTCGAAGAGGCCCGACAGGAATGCCCACTGCATGTCCTCGGGAGCCCCGAATATCTTGGCTGGGACTTTCTTTGTCGCCGAGCGATCTGTCTCGCCCATCTCGAAGAGAGCCGAGAGAAGTACGACCAGGGCGCGCGAGCTGATGATCAGGTTCTCAGCATTCGGATGATCCTCGCCGCGGCGCGCCAACTCGAGCCCGAATAGCTCGCGCGCTAGCTCCTGGTATCTGTCACTGAAGCGATGATCGCTGTTGACGAACCAGAGCTGCGTCGGGAGGTTGAGACACTCGGCGATCGACGCGCCAAGGAAGTAGGCCAACTGCGGAGTCAATGCCTGCGGGATGCGAATGGATTTACCTCCGCGGACGCTCAGGACGGGCTCCTCAGGGTCGTCGACCCAAACGCGGCCTCTACGGCCCGGGGCTCCGACGGCGATGGCGTCGATCGTTCGCGCAAGAGGAAGCGCTGCTCGATCCCCGCTGGTCGGGATCTGGCGCGGCAACGCGACGAAGGATCCGGCCTTCAACTCGTCGGCGCGGAGCGAGCGGAGATGACCGTGGTCGATCGTAAACAGGGGGTGATACGCAGTCGCTTCCAGCATCCGTCCACCACGGGTCCGAATGCGGAGCAACTTCGCGGGCGAAGTCCGCTTCACGAAGGCCGTGACCGCTCGCTCCTCAAGACGCAGGGACAGCGGGTCGAGTGAAACGACACGCACTGGCTCAGGCAGATCCCGCGCGATGAATCCATCATCGACACGCTCGACCGTGCCTGAGAGCAGCGCGTTCTCAACGATGTCGTCGAGCCGACGCTGACGGCCATCTGCCATCGCGACCTGAACAGAACCGCGCGCGCACTTCCCTGATCCGTTTGGACCGATCACCGCCGTGATACCCGGCGCGAATTCAAGATGCGTCCTGTGTACGAAAGACTTAAATCCGGTCAGCGTGAGCGTCTTCAGCACCGCGTTCGGCGCCGTCTGACCGCCGTCGATCACCTTCAGGTCGTCGCTCACTGCGTCACCTGCGCGAGCAGCCTCGCCGCCGCTGCTTCCTGCGCTTCGCGCTTCGACGCGCCGGTCCCGCGCGCGATGCGGCCACCGACCTCGACCTCGACCTCGAAGCCGCGGTGGTGCTCGGGTCCGCTGACCTCGAGCATCCGGTACGCGGGCAGCGAGAGCTTCTCGCCCTGCGCCCACTCCTGCAGCAGCTGCTTCGCCGACTTCGTCGGCGCGTGCTCGATGTCGTCGAGCATCCCGCCCATCGTCTGGAGGACGATCTCCTTCGCCCGCGCGAAGCCTGCCTCGTAGTACACGGCCCCGATGAACGATTCGTACAGGCTCGCCGCGAGTCCCATGCGCGCGCGGCCGCCCGTCTCTTCTTCGCCGCGACCAAGCCGCGCGCGTTCAGGCAGGTCAAGCTCGCGACCGATCTCGGCGAGGGCGGTAGACGACACGAGCGTCGCGCGGAGCGAGGTCAGCTCGCCCTCGGTCGCGTCGGGGAATCGGCGGTAGAGCTCTTCTCCGATCACGAGATCTACGACGGCATCGCCGAGGAACTCGAGCCGCTCGAAATCGTGCACGCCCCTCCCGACGTGTTCGTGGAGATACGAGCTGTGCGTGAGCGCGGTCGCGACAAGCGCCGCGTCGCGGAACTGATATCCAGCTATCTCCAGGGCGGCCATCTCCTCCGACATAAATGAAGAGGCAGGAGCGTCATCGCCCCTGCCTCCCCTAGTGCCTTTGTGCGTGGTGTGTAGTGGTGCTGCTCTCGCTACGCGACGTGCTCCTCGATGTATTCCGCGGCGTCGCCAACGGTCTTGATCTTCTCGGCTTCCTCGTCGGAGATCTCCATCCCGAACTCTTCCTCGAGGCTCATGATGAGCTCCACGAGATCCAGAGAGTCGGCGTTCAGATCCTCCACGAAGGATGCTTCAGGCTTGACATCGCCCTCGTCGACCCCGAGCTGCTCGACGACGATCTTCTTGAGCTTCTCGTAGGTTTTGCCCTCCGCCAAACCGGCTACCTCCTCCGCGTATGCGCTGCCCGCCCGTCCGCCCCCGGCAGCTCCGCGCAAGTGTCGGTGGACGCAAAGCGCCCGTCAATCCGGACCTCGGTCGGACTAAAGGAACGCGCCCGCTCGGGACTCGTTGAAGTAAGCAGATGACCGACGGTTGGCGCGAGCTCTACGACACCGAGTACCCACGCCTGCTGCGGGCGCTGCTGGCCATCGGGGGCGACCCCGACGCCGCCGAAGACGCGGCACAGGAGGCGTTCGTGAAAGCGCACAAGCAGGGTCTTACGACCCTGGAGCGGCCCGGAGCGTGGCTTCTGGTGGTCGGGACGCGCGAGCTGCTTCGGCAGCGTCGGCGCCGGCGCGTCGAGGACGAGCGCTGGGCCGAGCGCGGCGTGTCCGAGACGTCCGCCTTCGATGCCGTCGCGGACCGCGCCGACCTCCTGGCGGCGCTGCGGCAGCTCTCGGAGCGGCAGCGGACGATCGTGGTGGCCCGCTATTACTACGGCCTCAGCTACGACGAGATCGCGAGCCACTTCGACATCAAGAGCGGAACGGTGGGCGCGACGCTCCACCAGGCGATCGAAAAGCTGCGTCAGACGCAGATGGCGGGGCGCCTCGCCCGAGGAGCAATGCGATGACCAACGAACGTGACGACGAGATCCTCGGCCGCGCGCTGTCGCGGGCCATCGAAACGCTCGATGCCGAGGAGACTCCCTACGCCAGCTCGCGCATGGCTGCGCGCACGACCAAACGTGGCACCTCGTTCTGGCGTGTCAGCGCGCTCGCCGCATCGATCGTGCTCGCGGGGGCGCTGGGCTCGACCCTCTTGGAGCGCCCGGCGGCAGATCAGCCCGTCGGTACGCAGCCATCGCCGACGGTAGCCACGAACACGCCGGTGCCAACGACCGCATCGGCGAGCCCGGCACCCACAGTCACACCCCAGCCGAACGCGATCGACCATCAGCGCGTGTTCATATGGCGCGATTTTGGCCTCGCTCCGACATCACAGCATTTGGATAGCGTCGGGAGGGAGACGACGGCGGAGGAACGGATCAAGTCGCGGGTGAACGCCCTCAATAACGCAGTTTCGGGCGTGAGTGGAACGATCCTTCTCGCCGATCCGAAGCAGTTCTTCGTGCGCTCGGTGAAGGTGCAGGGCGACACAGCAACGATCGACTACTCGGCCCGGTTTCCCGCGTCAGGTTCATCGGGGGATATCGCGATGCTTCAGCAGATCGTGTACACGGCGACAGAGGAGCCAGGCGTCACCCGGATCCTGGTCACCGACAACGGCAAGCCGATGAACACGGGCCACATCTTTTGGGTCAAGCCGCTCGCCCGCGAGGACGTGTCCGGCTACGGGCAGCTGAAGAATGAGGTGGTCGAGGAGGACCAGTCACGCCCCTGCACACCGAACTGCCCGGCTCCGGTGCCGGCGAAACTCAGCAACAACTACTCCGTCGACACGTTCGCGGCGGGCGTGGCACGGTTCATAGTGCAGGTCGATTCCGGTGACTGGGAGAGCTTCACCGTCAGCGGACGAAGCACGGATGACACGAAGGCAGCGTGGTCGAGCAAGTACGC
>JBDTMY010000214.1:0-5122 GCA_039934015.1 Chloroflexota bacterium
GTGTACTTCTGCCAGACGTTGCCGGGCGCGCGCTCCTGGGGCTTCAGTGCGATCCGGCGGGTCCCATCCGGGCCCGGACAGCCCTCGACCCACCAGTTGTCCGTCTGCGTCGGCACGGTGCCGCGCACGAAGAACTCGGTCATCGAGAACGGCGAGAGGTTCGATGGAAGCAGGCCCGAGCCGTAGCCACCGAACGCGCCAGGCGCAACGACCACGCTGGCCTGAACGATGTTCGCCGGCCGCTCCCAGTCCGCGACCGGAACGCCGTCGAGCACTTCTTTCATGTAGTCGCGCCACAGCTGCCCCGGTCCCATCGCGCTCGAGAAGTCTCGCGAGCTCATGGGATCGCCGTTCGCGTTGCCCATCCAGACGCCGGTGACCAGGCCAGGCACATAGCCGACGCTGTAAACGTCCTTGAGCCCGTCCGTCGTGCCGGTCTTGAGCGCCGCCGGCCGCCCGATGTTCGTCCAGCTGCCGAAGATGAAGTCGCGCGAGGGCTGCGTGGTGTCCTTAAGGATGTCCGTCATGAGCCAGGCGACGCCGGCGTCGAGTACGCGCTTCTGCTCGTAGTCCTTGTGCTCCCAGATGACCTTGCCCCGTGAATCCTCGACCTTGAGGACGTACGTCGGCGTGACGCGGACGCCCAGGTTCGACAGCACGCCGTAGGCGCTCGCCATGTCGGCGAGCTTCACTTCTTTCGAGCCGAGCGTGAAGGCGAGTCCCAGCTGCGCCGGGTCCATATTGGCCGTGATACCCATGTCGCGCGCGGTCTGGATCGTGTCTTCGATGCCGCTGTATTGCGATAGGAACTTCACCGCCGGCACGTTGCGCGACTCGCGGATCGCCTGCCGCATCGTGACCGGGCCGTGGTACTGCAGGTCCGCGTTCTCCGGACAGTAGCCACACGCGCTGGGGCTCATGCGCGTCGGGTCCGCGCGGCCGGTGAAGTCCGTCCGCGCATCGACGACGACCGTCGCGGCCGTCGCGCCCTTCTTGAGGGCGGTGACGTAGTTGAACATCTTGAACGAGGAGCCGGGCTGGCGTTCGCCGATCCCCGCGACGTCGTACTGGCCCTGCACGCGCGGGTCGTCGCGGTTGTAGTAGTCGACCGATCCGACGTAGGACAGGATCTCGCCGGTACGCGGGTCGATCGAGACCAGCGCGGCGTTCCAGACGTTGCGGTTGTGCAGCGCCTCCACCCACTCGCGGACCTGACGCTCGGCGATCTCCTGCTTCTTGGTGTCCAGGGTCGTCGTGACCTTGAACCCGCCGCGGGTGACCGCCGACTCGTCGCCGCCGAGGATCTGCGCGAGCTGGTTGCGCACCTGGAAGACGAAGTGCGGCGCGGTGATCGTCGTGAGCTGCGGTCCCTGCACCTTGATCGGCTCCCCGTCCGCGGCCACGGCCTGGGCCTCGGTGATCGCGCCGAAGTCGACCATCTGGCCGAGCACGTACGCGCGGCGCTCCTTGGCGCGCTCAATGTTGCCGGGCTGCGACGGATCCAAGACCGAGGGCGACTGCGGGAGGCCCGCGAGCAGCGCCGACTCCGCGATGGTGAGCGTCGACAGATCGCCCTTTCCGAAGTACGTCTGCGCCGCGGCCTTGATGCCGTAGGCCTGGTTGCCGTAGTAGATCTGGTTGAAATAGAGCTCGAGGATCTGCTCCTTCGAATACGTCCGAGTGACCTGGATGGCGAGGATCGCCTCCTTGATCTTGCGGGTGAGGCTCACCTCGCCGCCGACGATGCGCTGCTTCACGAGCTGCTGCGTGATCGTCGAGGCGCCGCTGACGACCCCCTTGTCCAGCAGGTCGTCGCGGACCGCTCGGGCGATGCCGAAGATGTCCACCCCGGGGTTCGTCCAGAACGACTTGTCCTCGGTGGCGATGGTCGCGTCGATGACGACCTGAGGTATCGAGTCCAGGGCCACGACCTCGCGGCGCTCGACCTCGAACTGGTAGAGGAGGGTCGTGCCGTCGCGATCGTAGACCTTGGTCGACTGGGCGAGGGGGTCACGGGCAAGGTCTTCCGGGGACGGCAGGTCGGAGGCGAAAAAGGCGAACGCGGTCACCCCGCCGAACACGGCGAGCGCGAGGAGGGCGATGACCAGTGCGAGCACGACCGGGGGCACGACCGCGAGCCTGCCGCGAAAGCCGCCCCCACCTCGGCGCCGCAACTGGCGAAACGGTCCGCGCCCGAGGGCGTGGTCGCGTGTCGTCTTGGTGCGCGCGATGTCTCCATGCTAAGGCCTCGGCCTGACCGATATCCTCTCCGCAGTGCCCACGCGCCCCAGCGACGCCGAGCTCGACGAGTTCCTGACCCGTGGGATGGCCGAGGTGATCGTCCGCGAGGACCTCGCCGCCAGCCTGCGCGCTGGGGACCGACAGCTGCGTATCAAGCAGGGCTTCGACCCGACGCACCCCAACCTTCACCTGGGCCACGCGGTGCCGCTGCGCAAGCTTCGGAGGCTCGCGCAGTGGGGGCACGAGATCGTGCTCATCGTCGGCGACTGGACGACACAGATCGGCGATCCCACCGACAAGGACGAGACGCGTCCGACGATGTCCCGCGAAAAGGTCATGAAGAACGCCGAGACCTACATCGAGCAATTCCATCTCATCGTCCCGCGCGAAGGCACGCGCGTCGTCCTGCAGTCGGAGTGGTTCGGCAAGTTCGGCTTGAAGGACGTCATCGATCTGGCATCGCGCTTCACGGCGCAGCAGATGCTGGCGCGCGAGGAATTCCGCAAGCGCCTTGAGAAGAAGACGGCGATCCCGATCAAAGACCTTCTCTACCCACTGCTGCAGGCGTACGACTCGGTCGCGATCGAATCGGACGTCGAGGTGGGCGGCACCGACCAGCTCTTCAACATCCTCGCCGGTCGCGAGCTGCAGGAGCAGCTCGGGCAACGCCCGCAGAACCTCCTCATCAATCATCTCCTGGAAGGGCTCGATGGCGAGAAGATGAGCAAGTCGAAGCCGAAGACCGGCATCTGGCTCACCGATCCGCCCGACGAGATCTACGGAAAGGTCATGTCGATCGAGGACAAGCTCATGGCCCACTACTTCGAGTGGGCGACGGAGATGCCGCGCAAAGAGGTCAACCAGATCCTGGGTGCCATCGGCAACCGCGAGCTGCATCCAAAGGAAGCGAAGGAGCGTCTCGCGTGGCAGATCACCAGCGAGCTCCACTCGGCCGCCGCCGCGGATGAAGCGCAAGCCGCCTTCCACAAGCAGTTCCGCGAGGGCGAGGTACCCGAAGCGATCGAGACCAGAGAGCTGTCCGCGAACGGCGAGGGCGAGGTGAAGATCGTCGACATCCTGCTGCTCGCGAAGCTCGAGGAGAGCCGCAGCAAGGCCAACCAGCTGGTGAGGCAGGGCGGCGTCCGCGTCGACGGCTCGAAAGCGGACATCAACACGATGCTCCCGACCAGCGGCGAAGTGATGCTCCGACTGGGTCCGCGCCGTCATTACCGAATCCGCTGGCGCTGAGCACATGAGCGCCGTGCGCCCGATCGTGGCCGTGATCCCGTTCGGCGCGCGCGGGAGCACCCCGCGCGCGGGCGCGTGGGCGCGACAGCTCGCCGCGCGGCTGGTGGAGCGCTTTGCCCGGGATGAAGCGGTCGACGTGCGGCCGGTGTTCCTCGTCGCGATGCCCGAGGCCGCGAGCGAGGCGGGATATCTCGTCTTCGGCTCGTCCCCGGATGCGGGCCTCGCGGCCGAGTACGGCCGCTCGCTCGGCGCGACCTACGCGCTGACGGGCACCTACCGCGAGGACGGCGGGTCGCGGCGGCTTGAAGCGACGCTCGTCGATGTCGCGTCCGGCACCGTCCGCGCCACACGTTCGATCGCGATCGATGCCGGAACGCTCGCGACCGCGGAGCCCGCCCTTGCGCGCTGGCTCGCGCGCGGGGTCGGGGCCACGCTGCCCGCCGGTTCGGACGCACCTGCCGCCGCCAACGAGGTCGCATACGCGGCGCTCCTCGAAGGGATGGACGAAGAGGTCACCGCGACGCTCCTGCGCCACAACGATCCCGCGGGAGCGGAAGAGGCGATCGGGCGCGCGCTCGAGCGCTACCTCGCGGCGCTGGGGGCGGACAAGGAGTGCGCGCCTGCCGAGGAGCGGATCCTCGTTCTCGCGGCCGAGTCGCTCGAGCGTGGCGACATCGAGCGGCAGGTCCGCGCCCTCGAGGACCTCACCCTGATCCACCCGCGCTCGTGGCGCGCGCACTACGTCCTCGGCAAGCTTCGCGCGGAGGCCGGCCACATCAACGAGGCGATCGTCGCCTTCGAGCACGCGCACGCGGTACGGCCGTTGCCGGATGCCGAGATCGTCAGGCTCGCGGAGCTCTACGCGAATGCCGGTGCGAGCCCACCCGCGTTCGCGCACCTGCGTCGCATCGCCCCGACGAGCGACGCGTACGCCGCGGCGCAGGAGCTCACGGCGATCATCGCGCTGCAGCGCGGCGATCTCGATACCGGACGCGCGGCGTACGACCGCGCGGTCGCCGCCGGTGCCGCGGGCTGGGAGCTCCACGCCTCTTATGGAGCGGCGCTCCACGCGCGCGGCGACAACGCCGACGCGGTCCCTCGGTACGAAGCGGCGCTCGCCGCGAACGGTCCAGCCATCGTGCGGCTCAACCTCGCGCGCGCCACGTACGAGCTGGGCGACCGCGAACGGGCGGCGCGCGAGCTCGACGCGCTGCTCGAGGGTGAGAAGAGCGGGGAGGTCGCGGGTCAGGCGCGCCGGCTTCGCTTCGGGATCCGCCACGCGGACCTCGAGCGGGCGCTCGAGACGGCGGGGAAGGGCGCGGTGGACGGCGACGCGGCGCGCTTCGCGGACGCGAAGTCGGCCTTCGAGGCCGCGCTGGGCGCTGAGCCGGATCTGTGGGAAGCCCATTTCGGGCTCGGCCTGCTGGCACGACACCTCGGCGAGGCGGAGACCGCCGTCGCGTCGTTCGCTCGAGTGCTGGAGCTCTGGCCCGAGCATCCCGACGCGCTCCACGAGCTCGGCGTCGCGCTGCTGATGGCGAACGACGTCGAGCAGGCCGTCGGCGCCCTCGAGCGCGCGGCCGCCCTGCGGCCGTCTGAGGCCGCTTACCTCGCGGATGCCGGCTTCGCGCAG
>JBDTMY010000215.1:0-3212 GCA_039934015.1 Chloroflexota bacterium
AGATCGGCATCGACGAGAAGCGTCGACTTGCCTTCCTCCGCGAGGACCGCGGCGAGTCCTGCGGCGACGCGCGCGCAGGCTTCATCCGATGTGGCGCCCAGCACGATCAATGGCGGCGGCGCGGAATTCACGTCGCCCGGCTGCAGATTCGCTCGAAGTAGTCGAGAGGACTCGAGCAGCTCGGCAGAGAGCAGCGTCGCGATCGCGCTTCGACCCGCGCTCTTGTCCCGCGCGGCGGGGCTACCGCCATGGTCGTGCACCGGGGCGCGCGGATCGCTGCGAGCGCGCAGGTCCGCGGTCTGGCCGTGGGCGCGGAGCGGATCGGCGGCGGCGGCGAGATCGCCAGCGAATGCGGCTGCCCGCACGGCGTCCATCAGGACTCCCGCGGAGGATCGCGCCCGCTCCGCGATCGCGCTCACGTGGCGCGGCGTCACGTCGTCCATCGTCGCTCCGAGCATGGCGAGCTCACGTACCAGGAACGTGGGGGCCGCCGGCCCGAGATAACGGCGCGCCACAGCGAGGATCCGGGTACCGAGGTCCGCCGACCGCGCCTCGTCGACGCCGTCCTGGTCGCTGGCGTCCGTCAGGGCCAGTGCGCGCGCGAACGCCTCGGCCTGAGAGGGCTCCATGATCTGCGCCGCGGTCGCGCGGACGCGTGCTCCCAGTGCAGGAGCGTGCTCGGCGGCGATGGTGTCCGGATCGAGCCCGATCGCGGTGATCTCGCGCGTGAGGAACGCGGGCGCGGCCGGACCGACGTATTGGCGTGCCACCGCGACCAGGCAGCGAGCGAATTCGTTCACGTGCGGACCTCCACCCGATCGACGGCGATGGACGTCTCCCGCGGAATGATCGCGGTCCCCTGTTCCAGTAGCACGTAGTAGCGCAGGGCATTCAGAAGGCGGTCGAATGCGGACGCGACCTCGCGCGTGATGTCGTCACCTTCCGTGGGGTCCATCTGTGCGATGTGCAGGTCGACGGCGCCGGTCGACACATCCACGGCGGTGGCGACGAGCCGACGCAGTGGACGGACCAGCGATCGTGACAGCCAGGCTCCGATCCCGATCGCGAGGAGTATGCCGAGCCCGAGCATCGCGGCCGCATCCAAAGTGGCCTCGTCCGCGGATCTCGTGTAGGTGGAGATAGGCACCGCGAGCGTGTAGGCCCACGGCTTCACGCCCAGCCGCGAGACCACGCCGCGCTGCGCGCCGATGGCCGACGCGAAGGAGAAGTCCGCGCTCGTCGTGGTCGAAACGCTGCGGAGGTCGTCAAGCGCCGAGCGGAGCGCCGGCAGTGGATCGATGACGAGCTTATCCGGAGTTATCTGCCCGAAGCGGCGGTCGGCTGCGAGCCGCGTTACGACCTCTGGCTCGATCGACGCGATCGGCTTGTAGATGAAGGACAGGGCTTGGTCCCGACGGTTCTTGGTCTCGGACACCGCGAGACGAATGCCGTAGTCATCGACGAGGAATCCGTGCGCGCCGGGCCCGATGGAACCGGCGTCCGCTTCGACGATGTCCCAGATCGCCGCGAGGTTCACCCGCGTGCGGGCGACAGCAAGCACCTTTCCCGAGGCGTCGCGGATCGGTGCCGAGAAGAACAGCGCCGGACGGTTCGTGATCACGGAGTAGGACGGATCGCTCACGTAGGAGGTGCCCTTCATCGCCGTCAGGAAGTACTCCCTAAAGGCCACGCTGGTCCCCTCATCCGAGGCGATCGTGGCGGTGAGGATCGTTCCGCTCGGATCGACGATCGCGATCGATTCGTACTCGGGAGCGCGAGCGGCGACGGCCCGCATCGCTTCGCGCGCCGATGCCTTGATCGCTGGGTCAGCGACGTTTTGCGCGTGCCGCAGCACTTCGGGCAGCCGCGCCACGATCACGATGTCGCTGAGCCGATTCTGCAGATAGGCATCGATCGCCGCCGCGGTCGCAGCGGATCGTTGACGGATGTTGTCGACAGCGAGCTGTGTGAGCTGATCCCGCGTGCGCTGCACCGATGACAAGCTCACGACGGCGACCGGGACAAGGCCGACCACGAGGAGCGCGATGAGGATCTTGTGGGCGAAACGGATATTCATGAGCCGCCCGAGGCCGTCGACAGCACGGAGTGCGTTCATCGCCAGCCCACCAGGCCGCCACCGGATCGCCTTGGAAGGACCGCGAGCAGACGAAGGTCGGCCAGAGCAGCCTCGGCTTCGGCCGGCGAACGCAGCACCGTGTCGGTGCTGTAGCCGGCGAAGAGGACGATCATCGCGAAGAGAAGTACGGCGAGCGCGGCGATCAGGGCGAACTGGACCCTGACGGGGAATGCCGGGTAGACGGGCGCCACGGCCCGGTCGATCTCCCGGATCTCGGGCACGGCGCGCGCGATCTCGGCGCGCGCCAGCGCGAGGTCCCGCGCGACCCGCGAATAGCCCTCGTTGGCCAGCGCGAGATCCTGATTCATGGCCGACAGCGCGCTGTCGTGGATCAGCAGGGTGCGGAAGTTCGATTCGCGCGCCTGAGTATCGGCCTCGAGCTTCGCCGCACGGGCCTCCAGCGCGGCGACGTCCTGACGCGCCGCGCTCACGCGATCGCGCAAGGCCACGAACACGGGGCTGAGGCTCACGGTGGACGTGCGTGCCGTACCGGTCGATGTCGTGACGGTCTGCAGCTGGGGTGTGACCCAGAGCTCGGCTTCCACCTCCGCCAGCCGCTCCCGTGCGTCGACGAGTGCGATCTCGTTCTGGCGCGCGGCGGTACGAGCCTGGTCGCGCTCGGCCGCGGCAGCGAGGACGGACGCGCTCTGGATCGCGTCGCTGCGCGTCGCGTAATCAAGGACCTTCTGTCGGGCCGCGTCGGCTTGACGTCGGGCCTCATCCGTCTGCGTCTCGAGATAGCGGATCTGCGCTTCGGCTGCGGCGCGCGTGACGCCGCCTGAAAGCGTCGTGACCGCGCGTCCGGCGGCGTTTGCCAGCTGCGCGGCGAGCTGCGCGGATGATGCGCTGGCGGTGATCTTTACGAATCGTCCGTCGCGCACGGCATCCAGGGAGCGGGACACTCTTTCGACAGCCGCGCTGTGGCCGTCCGGTTGGATGAATCCGTGCCGCACCAGCGCCCAAAGATCGGCCCCACGTGCCCAGACCGCCTGCTGGACCGCGTCGAGCCCGGTCAGCGCCTGCGGCGTCTCGAGCGAGAGCTCTGAGACGAGCATCGCCGCGAGCGCGCTGCCGC
>JBDTMY010000216.1:0-7870 GCA_039934015.1 Chloroflexota bacterium
GGGACCCCTCGCGCGCGGGGTCCCTCGGCGCCGCGCCCGCTCCGCTCTCGCGAGCTACGTATTCGACGACTGTCGCGTCGCGGCCGGCCGCGCGCTCTCGCTGGTAGGCGGTCCAGCCGCCTTCGAAGCGCCGCAGCAGTCCGCCGTTGATCAGCCAGAGCTCGCTCGCGAGCTTGTCGATGAAGTAGCGATCATGGGAAACGAAGATCAGCGTGCCCTCGTAGTCGATCAGCACGGCTTCCAGCTGCTCGCGAGCGGCGAGGTCCAGGTGGTTCGTCGGCTCGTCCAGCACCAGCAGGTTGGCGTGACGGAGCGACAGGCGCGCGAGAGCGAGCCGGCTGCGCTCGCCACCGGAGAGCACCGCGACGGACTTCATGATGTCGTCGCCGCGGAACAGGAACCGTGCGAGCAGGTTGCGCGCCTCCTGGTCGTCGGAGGCGCCGGCGGCGCGCATCGCCTCGAGGACGGTCTGGTCGCTGGTGAGCTCGGCCTGCGCCTGCTCCAGGTACGCGACCCGCGCGGCCGGCGCCGCGCTCACGTACCCATCAAGGGCGGATAGGTCGCCGACCAGCGTGCGCACCAGGGTGGTCTTCCCCGCGCCGTTCGGACCGACCACCGCGACGCGCGCGTCGCGCGGAACGCGCAGCGGACCGGTACGCATGACGGGATCCCCGTAGCCGACGGCGAGGGCGGTGGTCTCGAGAACGGTCTCGCTGCCGAGGTCGGCCGCCTCGAGCCCCCAGCTGTGCCGCGTCGACTCCGTGGGAGCCGCGATGCGCTCGACCCGCGCGAGCTTCTTCCCGCGGCCGCGCGCCTCTTTCGAGCGCTGACCTGCGCCGTAGCGCCGAATGAACTCCTCGGTGCGGGCGATCTCCTCCGTCTGCCGCGCGTGAGCGCGCAGCTGCGCGATGTCGCGCTCCGCGCGCTGCCGCGCGTAATGCGAATAGCCTCCGCGATACTCGACGACAGTTCCATCCTCGATCGACAGCGTTCGTGACGTGACGCGATCGAGGAACCACCGGTCATGCGACGAGATCAGGCAGGTCGCGTCCTGCTCGACCAGGAAGTTCTCGAGCCATTCGAGCGCCGCGACGTCGAGGTGGTTCGTCGGTTCGTCGAGGAGCAGGACGTCGGGATCGTCGAGGAGGAGCCGCGCGAGGCCGAGGCGCGTCCGCTCGCCACCCGATAGCGTCGCGACCTCCCGATCGACGAGGCCGCCGAGACCGAGTCCGCCGAGGATGCGTGCGAGCGTCGCTTCGAAGTCGTACCCACCCGCGTGCTCGAAGTGATGCTGCGCGTCGGCGTAGCGTTCCAGCGTCTCCGGGTCGCCACCCGCGATACCCGCTTCGAGCTCCCGCAGCTCGTTCTCAAGCTCGCGCAGATGCGCGGCCGCCCCGCGGGCGTGTTCGATCACGGTCCCGGTGGCGTCCTCGAGGAGCTCCTGCCGCAGGAAACCCACGCGAGTGCCACGCGCATATGCGATCGCCCCGGCGTCTGGCGCGTCGAGGCCGGCCGCGATCCGCAGCAGCGACGTCTTGCCGGTGCCGTTCGGACCGACCAGGCCGACTCGGTCGCCGTGGCCGACCCGGAACGACACGTCCTTCAGGACCTCGCGCGCGCCGAACCAGCGCGCAACAGCCTGGACCGAGAGCACGCTCACCTGACTATCCTGCGCCGTCCCGCGGGTGCGGACGGCGCCTTCTGGCATCGCGGGCAGTGGAACGTGCCGCGGCCGCCAACGACCGTTCGCACGACGGCGCGCCCGCAGCGCAGGCAGGGCTCGCCTGCGCGGTCGTACACCTGGAACTCGCGCTGCATCCGGCCCTGGCCGCCACGCGCGTCGAGATAGTCGCGACGCGACGCACCTCCGAGCCGGATCCCCTTACGCAGCACGAACCGGAGGGCCTCGCGAAGCCGTGCGACCTCGTCAGGTCGCAGGGAGCCGGCGGTCCTCAGCGGATGGATGCGGGCGCGCCAGAGGGCCTCGACGTCGTAGATGTTCCCCACCCCGGCGATGCCGCGCTGATCGAGCAGCAGCGGCTTGATCGTCGACCGTGCCCGCAGCTGCAGGAAGTCGCGCAGCCAGCGCGTCGTGAAACCCGGCGTGAGCGGCTCGATCCCCAGCACGCGGTGCAGCGGGTCGCCGGCGCGTGCGCGCGGTCGGTCGCCGTTCTCGGACAGGTCCGCGCGATCGACGATCGCCATGCGCCCGAACTTGCGCGTGTCGCTGAAGCGCAGGACGGTGCCGTCGGCGAAGGTGATGAGCGCTCGCACGAACGTGTCCGGTGGAGCACCCTGCTCCCGGAAGAGGAGCTTCCCGGTCATGCGCAGTGACACGATGAGGGCCTCGTCGCCGTCAAGCTCGAGCACCACGAACTTGCCACGCCGTCCGACACCGGTGATCTCGCGGCCGGCGAGACGGCTCGCGAAGTGCGCCGCGGGGACCGGCTCGGTCACGCGGTGCCAGAACGATTCGAAGCCTGCGATGCGCCGTCCGATGACGAGCTCCCGGAGCTGGCGCGCGATCGTCTCGACCTCGGGCAGCTCAGGCATGGGTCGGGGCGGGCAGCTGGATGCGCGTCATCTCGTCCCAGTTCGTGCCGGTGCGGAGATCGACGACGAGTGGCACGTCGAGGGAATACGCGGCGGACATCTCGTCGCCGAGGATGCGCGCGGTCGCGTCCACCGCGTCCTTCGGCACCTCGACGACGAGCTCGTCGTGGACCTGCAGCATCACGCGCGCGCGCGACTCGGTCTCGGCCAGACGGTCGTACACGCGGCGCATGGCGATCTTCATGATGTCGGCCGCGGTGCCCTGGATCGGCATGTTGATGGCCATGCGCTCGGCCGCATTGCGGACCGCCGAGTTGCGACTCGTCATGTCCGCGATATAGCGTCGGCGGCCGAGCAGCGTCTCGACGTAGCCCTGCTCCGCGCAGAACGCCTTCGTCTCGATGATGTAGCGCCGCACCTGCGCGTAGCGCTTGAAGTACTCCTCGATGAAGCGCTGCGCCTCTTCACGCGGCATCCCCATCCGCCAGGCCAACCCGAAGTCGCTCATGCCGTAGATGATCCCGAAGTTGAGCATCTTCGCGACGTCGCGCTGCTCGCGTGTGACCTCATCCTCGCTGACGTTGAAGCCCGCCGCCGCCGTCCTGCGATGCACGTCGGCGCCCGCGAGGAACGCGTCTGTCAACGCGGGGTCGCCGGACACGTGAGCCAGCACGCGCAACTCGATCTGTGAGTAGTCGGCGGCCAGCAGGACCAGATCGGCACCGCCCGCGACGAACGCGCGCCGAATGCGGCGGCCGAGCGGGGTGCGGATCGGGATGTTCTGAAGATTCGGGTTCTTGCTCGACAGCCGTCCCGTCGCCGCGACCGCCTGATCGAACGTGGTGTGCAGCCGACGCGTGTCGGGGTCGACGAGCGGGCCGAGGCCTTCAGCGTACGTCGATCGCAGCTTCTCGATCTCGCGGTACTCGAGGATCTTGTCGACCACGGGGTGCGCGGTGCGCAGCTCCTCGAGCACGGCAGCATCCGTTGAGTAGCCGGTGGCGGTCCGCCGCCCGCGCGGCAGCTTCAGCTCTTCGAACAGGAGCGCGCCGAGCTGCTTGGGCGAGTTGATCGGGAAGTCGTGCCCGACGGCCTCGTACGCCTCGCGCTCGATGCGCGCGACCTCGCGCGCGAACTCCTGCCCGAGCGATTGGAGGTACGGAAGATCCACGGCGATGCCGGCTTCCTCCATCTCGACCAGGACGTCGACCAGCGGTAGCTCGATCTCGGCGAACAGCTTGCGCATCCCGAGGCGATCGAGGTCCTCGTCGAACAGCGCGCCCAGGCGCGCCGCGGCCTCGGCGCCCGCGCCGGCGCGCGCAAGACGCTCCTCGGGCGTCGGGACGCGGAGAGGATCCTTCCGATCCGCGACCGGGAGCACGGGGACTTCGAGCTTGAGCCGCTCCGCCGACAGGTCCTCGAGCGCGTGATAGCGGCGGCTCGCGTTCACGAGATACGACGCGAGCATCGTGTCCATCGTCACCCCGCGGAGCTCCGAACCGGCCCGCCGCAGCGCGCGCCGCGCGGTCTTCGCGTCGTGCGCGGTCTTGGGGACGGTGTCGTCGGCGAGGACCGACGCGATCGCCGCGGGGACGCCCGAGGTCGTCGACACGTACCACGCGTCACCCCCCACCGACAGGCCAAGACCGAGGAGCTGCGGGTGCCGTCCGACGTCCACATCCGCGTGCACGGCGACCGCGGACGCCGCACGCAAGCGCGCCGCGACGCCCGCGACATCCTCTGGACCGACGAGCGTCGTCGCGACCTGCGACGCGACGGATGGCGCTGGTTCGAGCCCCAGCGAGAGCTGACCGGGACGCGCGGCCGGCGCGGCGGAGGGTGCGAGGTTCCCGTCGGCGGGCGGCAGGCGCGGGATGAGGCTCCGGAACTCGAGATCGCGGAACAGCTCGAGCACCCCCGCTCGGTCGTAGTCGCGGAAGCGTGTTGCGTTGACGTCCAGCGTGACGGGCAGGTCCGTGACGATCCTGGACATCTCGCGGCTTCGGAACACCTGGTCCTTGTGCGCCGCAAGACTCTCGCGCAGCTTGGGCGTGAACCGCGAGAGATCCGCGTACACGCCCTCGATCGAGCCGTTCTCCGCGATGAGCTTCGCCGCGGTCTTTTCCCCCACGCCGGGCACACCTGGGATGTTGTCCGTCGCGTCGCCCTTGAGCGCTTTGAAGTCGATCATCTGGTCCGGTCGCAGCCCGTAGCGCTGCGCGATCTGCGCCTCGTCGTACACGACGGTGTTCTGGAATCCCAATCGGGTCGTGAAGAGCTTCGTGTTCGGTGTGACGAGCTGGAGCGTGTCCAGGTCGCCCGAGACGATGATGCTCTCGAGGCCGGCGGCCTCAGCCTGCTTGGCCAGCGCGCCGATCACATCGTCCGCTTCGAAGCCGGGGAGCGCGTAGATGGGCACGCCGAGCTTGCCCAGCAGCTCCTTGCAGCGCTCGAATTGTGGGCGCAGCTCGTCGGGCATCGGCTTGCGGGTCGCCTTGTACGTCGCGTCCCGCTCGTGTCTGAAGGTCTTTCCGGGAAGATCAAAGGCCGCCGCGATGTGCTGCGGCTTGATCTCCTCGATCGCCTTGAGCAGGATCGACGCGAAGCCGAAGGTCGCGTTCGAGAGCTCGCCCTTGGTGGTCGTCAGCGGCGGTATCGCGAAGTAGCCGCGGTAGATGAGCGAGTTCGAATCGACCAGGATGATGCGTTCGGGCATGTATCAAGTATGAGGACCGCGCGCCGCGGCCGTTCGCGTCAGATGGACGCGTGGAGGCGGCGCTGGATCACGATCGCGCTCGCCGCGCAGAGGATCGCGAGCGTGAGCCACAGCCATGGATTCAACAGTGGCGAGCGCTGTGGCTCCGACGCGGCGGTGCGCGCGAGGTCCTGGCCAGTGGCCGCTCCCGGCGCGACCGGTGCGCCACTCGCCTGATCCTGAAGCTTGGCGGCATCGCTCGGCGCACTGTCCGTACTTGCCTTCGCGCCCGTACCCTGCGGTGCTGTCGAGCTGGCCGCGAACGCGGCGTTCGGTGATGTGGCCGGCGCAGGCGCTTGCGAGCTCGCGGGCCGCGCAGCCGCCTGGCCATCGGCGTTCGCGGTGGTCTCGCGCGCGCCACCCGATGCGGTCAGGGCGGTCGGGGCGCCGCTCGCGAGGAAGTTGATATTCGTGACGAGCGCGCTCGCAATGAAGAGGAACACCGCGGTCCCGCTCGCAAGCGTCATCACCGTACGGAGCGGAGCGAGCCACGCGGGTCCGGCCGACCCCGCCAGGCGCGGCACGAGCCGGCGCGACGGAACGGGGTCGGGCAGGGCCTGCAGGAGGTTCGCCGTGGCCCGCAGCTGCGCAACATGCGCGCGGCACACCGTGCACGCGGCGACATGCTCGGCGACCGCGGCCTGGGCCGCGGGGTCGAGTGCGTCGTCGATGTAGGCCGAAAGGTCGGCGTGCGGATGCTGCAGGGTCATGTACCTCCATCCGTACTGACGACGCCGGCGACGCCTGGTTCCATCACCCGTCCGGACCCCGCCAACCCTGGGCGATAAGGGCATTCCGTACCGCCAGCCGGCCACGGTGGATGCGCGACTTCACGGTGCCGATCTCGACGGAGGTGATGACCGCGATGTCCTCGTAGGGGAACCCCTCCACGTCCCGAAGCAACAGCGCGGTCCGCTGCTCGGCAGGCAACGCTCCGAGCGCCGTTTCCACGAGCTGTAGCGCCTCGCGGTCGCCGGCAAGCTGATTGAGGTCGGGTCCGGGCGCGATCGGCTCCGCCCACGTGACCTCGTCGTCCTCGGGGGGCTCCAGCGGCAGCTCTGGTCTGCGTTTGCGTGATCGGAGATGGTCCAAGGCGCGGTTCGTCGCGATGCGAAAGAGCCACGCGCGAAATGAGAGGCCTTGGAACGACGCGATGGATCGCCATGCGGAGAACAGCGCGTCTTGCACGACGTCCTCTGCGTCCGAGGTCGTCCCCACGATCCGAAGCGCATGTCGGTAGAGGGCTCGCTCCTCACGGCGCGCAAGGTCCTCGAATGCTCGCGTGTCGCCCGAGCGAGCGCGCTCGATGAGGAGTTGGGTCTCGCTTTCCGAGCCCGCGCTCAACGGGCGCTCAACAACGTGCCCGAGAGATTGCGAATCCGCTAAAGTCCGTTCCTGGTCGGATGAACGAGAAAAAGAAGAGGGTCGTCGTCATCGGCGAGGACGACGAGCCGATCGCGCTGCTGCTGCGGGATGCCATCAGCGACGAGCCTGGATACCAGGCGGTGGTCGTCGCCGACGGCGCGCTTGTGATCGAAACCGTGCGCCAGGTCCACGCCGACCTCCTCATCCTCGACATCATGATGCCCGGTCTGAGCGGTCTCGAGGTCTACGACCGCGTGCGCGAGGACGCTGCGATCCGAGAGATGCCCGTGCTCTTCGTGAGCGCCAACATCCCGCAGTTCGATAATGAATTCCGTCAGCGGAACATCACGTCCGTCCTAACGAAGCCCTTCGACCTCAACGATCTGCTCCAGCGCGTTCGGGCGCTCTGCCCGACATGACCGGCCGCCGCGCGGACAGCGCGGCGGATACGGCACGGTACGCGACACTGGCGCGCGTCGCCACCGAGACGGCTGTGGCGGTCGGCGAGGCGATCTTGCCGTCCGACGTGCAGATCGTCACGCGCAAGAAGGGCCGCGCCAACTTCGCGACGGCCGCCGACCACGCCGCGGAGAAGGCGGTCATCGAGCGTCTCGCGGCGCACGACCCCAGCGTGCCCGTGCTCGCGGAGGAGAGCGCGAAGGCGGCCATACGGAAGGCGGAGCGTCTGTGGGTCGTTGATCCGATCGACGGTACGTTGAACTTCAGCCGCGCGATACCGTTCTACTGCGTCGTGATCGCGTACGTCGAGGGCGGTCTGACCCGCGCGGCCGCCGTGCATGCGCCGCGCACCGGGGAAACGTTCACGGCTTCGCAGGGCCGTGGCGCGACGCGGAACGGCGTCGCGATCACCGTCGGTTCCGTCGCCAAGCTGTCCGAGGCGTTCGCGGTCACCAGCCTCGCGTTTGGCGCGACGCAGAAGAAGGAGTCGCGCTTCGTCGCGCTGAACTCCACGTGCGCGCGACTGCGGGTGTTGGGATCGGCGGCGCTCGAGATGTGTTACCTCGCGATGGGGACGTTCGATCTCTTCGTTCACGAATCGCTGTCGCCGTGGGACGTCGCAGCGTCGGCATTCATCGCGCGCGAGGCTGGCGCGACCGTGCTGTCGCTCAAGACCGGCCGCGACGCGGCGTGGGACGAGCGGCAGGTCGTGATCGCGAATCCGAAGCTCGCGCACGA
>JBDTMY010000217.1:0-4591 GCA_039934015.1 Chloroflexota bacterium
CGGCGGATCCGACGGCGGCGCAGGACATCGTCGTGACCGTGCGGCGCGAGGCGATAACGTCCGATTTCGCGGCACTTCGCGCCGCCGCCGCGGCCGCGCTCGGCACGCGGCCGCCACGAGCATGAGAACGCTCGCGCTGTCCGCGCTCCGCTTCTACAAAGCCCGTGTGAGCCCTCATCTGCCCCCGGCGTGCCGCTACACGCCGACCTGCTCCGAATACGCGATGGAGGCCATCGAGAGGTACGGCGTGCTGCGTGGCGGTTGGCTCGCGACTCGTCGCGTGTTCGCGTGCAATCCGTTCAGCCGCGGCGGGTATGACCCGGTGCCGGAGCGCTGATGGACATCCTGACGCTCTGGAACACACTCCTGGTGCACCCCGTCATGAACCTGACGATCTTCGCGTACTCGATCATCCGCGACTTCGGCCTCGCGATCATCCTCGTCACCGTCGCGATCCGGCTCGCGCTGTACCCGCTCTACGTGACGCAGATCCGATCGCAGCGCGCGATGCAAGAGGTCGCGCCGGCGATGAACGAGCTCAAGAAGAAGTACGGCAAGGACCGTCAGCGCTTCAGCCAGGAGCAGATGAAGCTGTACAGCGAGCGCGGCGTAAATCCTGCCGCGGGCTGCCTCCCGCTCCTGCTGCAGATGCCGCTCCTCATCGCGCTCTACAACGCACTGCTGCAGCTCGGCTGCGGCCTCGGCCCCCCGCCGGACAACCTCTGCCCCGGCCTGACGCACGACATGGTCGAGAGCTTCCGCTATCCGTTCATCGCGAATCCCATCCCGCTTGGGGGGGCGCTCGACACGACCGCGAACTGGCTGCCCTGGATCAAGGACGGCCTGCAGCACCGCGATCCCCTGTTCATCCTCCCGGTCATGGCCGGACTGGTGCAGCTGATCGCTTCGGTCATGGCCATGCCGGCGAAACAGGTGAAGACCGACGATCCGGCGCAGCGCATGACCCAGTCGATGGCCTACACGTTCCCGCTCATGACGGTGGTCATCGGTGCTCAGTTCCCCGCCGGCCTGACCGTGTACTGGATCGCCACGACGGTCTTCCAGATCGTTCAGCAGTACTTCGTGAGCGGCTGGGGTCAGCTGCCGAAATACCTGCCATTCCTGCGTGGGGTCCCGACGCCGGCCGATCGCGAGCTCCATCGTCGCGAGGAGGCCGCGATCGTCGAAGCGCGCAAAGACATGAAGGACCAGGACGACGAAGAATCCGAAGCATCCGGGGATGGGGCGGCGCCAGGCACATCGAACGGCGGCCGCCGTCGCGGACGGAGGAGGGGGAAGAGATGAGCCCACTGCGTGGTGAGGAGTTCACGGGACGGACCGTCGAAGAGGCGATCGAGCGCGGGCTGCGGGCACTCAGCCGCAAGCGGACCGACGTGGATATCGAGATCCTCGAGAAGGGGAAGCCCGCGAACGTGCTTGGCATGGGTGGCGAGGATGCGCGGGTGATGCTCTCGTTCCAGGAGGAAGAGCGCGCCGCGGAACCAGACGCTGTCATCGACGAGAACGAGGTCCCCCGCCGATCCGATGCGGTGCGCGCGCCACGCGAAGAAGAAAGCGAAGAGGCTTCGCAGGCGTTCGGCGAAGAGCTCGCGCTCGGCGCGAACGTGCTGCGCGAGCTCCTCGGGGCGATGGGGGTCGACGCCGAAGTGGCGCTCGAGGATCGACCCGGCATGGAGGGCGTCGACGTGGTCGGCGCCGATCTCGGCGCGCTGATCGGCCGCGGTGGCGAGAACCTGGTCGCACTCCAGCAGATCGTGAGCGCGATCACGTCGAAGAAGGTCGGCCGGTCCGTGCACATCCCGGTGGACGTCGAGGGGTATCGCCGTCGCCGAGAGGATCAGCTGCGCGAGATCGCGCAGCGCGTCGCGTCGCGCGTGCGCGCCAGCGGCCAGGCTGTGACGCTCGAGCCGATGCTCGCGTACGAGCGGCGCATCGTGCACCTCTCGGTCCAGGGCCAGCCGGGCCTCAAGACCGAGTCCGTCGGAATGGAGCCGAACCGTCGCGTGGTGATCAGCTCGACCGCGCCCGGCGCTCGCGGCCCATTCCGCGAGGGTCCGCCCAGTGGCGGCGGGTTCCGCCCGCGGCCTCCGGGAGGTGGCGGCGGAGCCGGCGGCTACGGTCCACGCCGGGGTTACGGTCCGCGACCCGGCGGCGCCTATCGACCGCGTCCCGAACGAGATCCATAGCCCGCCCGAGGCGGTGACATAGCTCAGTAGCGGCCGTTAGCTTCCTTGCCGTGACCGATCCGAACTGGCTGCCAGCGCGCGTCCGGCGCAACTTCCGGATCGACCTCTTCAGCGGCGTCTGCGCAGGCGCGTTCGTGACGGTCCTCATCGCCTTCATGCCGGTTGTCGTCCGGCGCATGGGCGGGTCCACGACGGACGTCGCGATCGTCGTCGCCGGGCCCTTCATCGGCAACCTGCTGTCGCCCGTCTTCGCCTACCTGCTCGCCCACCTTCCGATCGTTCGTGTCGTGGCGGGCGCGGCGAGTCTCTCGCGCTTCGTGTTCATGGTGAGCGTGCTCCTGGCCGCGACGCCGTTCATGCTCGCGCTCACCAGCGTCACGTTCTGGATCATCACCGTGTCGAACATCGCCGCTTATACCGCCCTGATGCAGGGCATCTATCCGGACCGCGAACGCGCGTTCGCCATGGGCAACGTGCGCGTCGGCGCGTCGGTCGCGGGGATCGCGGCGGCCGCGCTCGCCGCAAGCTTCATCGACATCGTGCCGGCGCAGTGGGTCTTCGCCGCGGCGGCGCTGTTCGGTCTTCCCGGCGCACTGGCGTTCTTCGCGATCCGATACGACGGACCGGCGGCGCCGCCGGCGCGCCGGCCGGCGCTGGCGATCGCGCGCGATGTGTGGGCGGATCGCCGCTATCGCAAGCTCCTGCTCGCATTCACCATCTTCGGCACCGGCAACCTGATGAACTTCGCGGTCTTCCCGATCATGCTGGTGGACCACTTCGACGCGTCGAACGCGTTCGTCGGGACGCTGGCCATCGTGCAGTCCGCCGTGCAGATCGTCGCGTACCCGGTCATCGGCCGGCTCATCGATCGCGGCTCGACGCTCCGGCAGACGCTTATCGCGACGCTGCTGACGCTCCTGGTGCCGATCGGCTACCTCGTCGCCCCGGGCACGTGGGCCCTGCTGCCGGTCGCGGTGGTCATCGGTATCGCCGTATCGAGCGGCGAGCTGACGGCGTTCACGAACATCGTCCACCTGGCGCCCCGCGCACGGATCGGCGAGTACGCGGCGGCGAACGCGTTCCTGGTGGGCGTGCGCGGCACGGCGGCGCCGTTCGTTGCAGCAGCCCTCCTGGGAATGGTCCGGCCGCAGGTGGTCCTCGTTCTCGGCACGATGTTCATGACGACCGGCGCGCTGCTGCTGGCTCAGCTGGTGCGTGCCCCGGCCCCGCCGCTAGCCGTGGTCGCCCCGGCGGAGGCCTAGCGGAGAGGCACCCCGCTGCTGCGCATGGCGTCGGCGAAGCGGTCCGCGATCAGCTGATAACCCGCGTCGGATGGATGGAATCCGTCGCCGGAGACGGTGATCGTGCTGACCAGCGGCGCACTACCCGTAAAAAGATCGACCGCGACGACGCGTCCGGGATGCTTTGCGGCTATCGCCCCGATGCCGGCGTTGTAGGCGCTGATGAGAGCGAACAGCGCCGCCTTGTCCGCGGTCGCGTAGGCCGGTACCGGTCGGAGGTCGGGGACGTTGCCGACGAAGACCTTGGCATCCGTCCCCGTGACGAGCGCGTCCACGATCGCTCCGAGGTCGCTCGCGAACGACGCTGGCTCGATGGTCGCGTTCATGTCGTTCACCGCCAGCCAGATCGACACCACGGTCGGCCGCTGCGCGAGCGCGCCCGGCAGCTGTGCGGTGCGCGCCTGCAGCGCTATCGACCCCGACACGCCAAGGTTCACGAACGCGCTACCTGGCGGCATGAGCTTCGCGACGCGCGCCGGCCACGATCCCGTGGCGGGATCGGTCGCGCCAACGCCCACGGCGTCGGACGCACCGATGGCGACATACCGGATCGCGCCTGTCGCTGTCGGAGCCACGGTGGGACTAAGCGTCACGCGTGCCAGTGTGGACGCGGGCGTGGCGGTCGTCGTGCGGGCCGGGGGGCCGCCGCACGCGGTGAGCAGCAGCATCGCTGCGAGGAACAAATAGGCACGTGACAAGGTTAGAATTGATGGTGCCTGAAAGGGCCACGGGGATGCGTGGTTTCGACAGGGCAGGCGACGTGAGCGTCGCGAGCCGAGGAATGCTGTTCCTCCTCGTAAATCCGAACGGCAGCCAGATAACTGGCACAAATTCCTACGCACTCGCTGCCTAGTCAGTGAGCGTCCTCCCGGTCTCCCCTTCGCGGGCCGGGAAGGGCGACTTAAGCGAAGGTGCGGTCCGCTGATCGGCTGGTAGGCGGATCAAAGATTTCCGGCCTGGGGGAGCCAAGAGCGCGTCGGTGCGCGCTGGGCTTCCCGAGACAAAAAAACGCCGACTACGCTCGTAGATGCGCTCATATCAAGGGCCTTGGACGGGGAGTTCGACCCTCCCCCATCTCCACAG
>JBDTMY010000218.1:0-7811 GCA_039934015.1 Chloroflexota bacterium
ACGAGTAGGCGCCGCGCGACCGCGATCGCTGCCGCGATGAAGCCAGTGATCACCGCCATGGCGATCACCTGTGGCGTCGCAACGTCGAGCTGAAGCGCGACGACCGCGGCGATGGCGCCGGCGATGCCTCCCTCGATGATGTCGCGGATCACCTGCCCGACCGGCGAGTTGAGCCACTGTGCGAGCCCTCTCATGCGTCGCTCCCCTTTCGATAACCGAACGTCCTGTCGAGGCGAACGATGCTACGGCTCCGGCAGGCGCATCCGGATGAAGCGCTGCGGGCCGTATGGGCTGTCGTGGTCCGAGGTCACCAGGATCTGCGCTGCATGCGCACACACGACCTTGTCGGCGTAGCCGTTGGCGATCGCCGCATCGCGCTCGAGAAAGAGCGCGCCAGCTGCACGGACGTCTGCGTAGAGCCGGTCCATGAGGAGCTTCACGAGGCCGCGGCCCTGGTGGCTCTTCGCGATAACGGTGTTCGCGATGTAATAGGTGTCGCGAGCCTCGGCGGGCGCGGCCTGCGTATACCCGACCAGCACGCCGTCACCGGAGGACGAGCCATCCCATAGAAGCACCGCGACGCTCTGCCGTCCGTTGAACCCGGCGCGAAGCTCGGCGTCGCTGAACGCGTGCTGTTTGCCAAAGCACTCGAGCTCGATCTCACCGATGCGCTGCTGGATGGTCTTCCACGGGCGCGTGCTATTGCGGCTGAAGGACTCGACGCTGATCTCGCTCATTCGTGCATGTCTCGAAGACCACGAAGAGTACCTATTGGGTGGTGCTTAGTGCGTCTCCGGAGGCGGCTCGTTGAGGCCAAGCCAGTACAACCCGATCTCCCGAACGACCTCGACGAACCGTGCGAACTCCACGGGCTTTTGGATGTAGCTGTTCGCGCGCAGCTCGTAGCCGAGAAGGACGTCGGTCTCCTCCTTGGACGACGTCAGGATCACGACCGGCAGGAGCGCGGTCCGCGGGTCGGCTCTCATCTGACGCAGTACTTCGAGGCCGTCGATCCCTGGCAGCTCCAGGTCTAGCAAGACGATCTGCGGGTCGGGCTCGGTGCGGCTCTCGTGGGCGCCTCGCTTTAACAACCATTCGATCGCCTCGGTGCCGTCGCGGACGACGACGATCTGGCTGCCGAAGTTGTTCCTCGCGAACGCGCGCATGGTCAGAGCCTCGTGATCAGGGTCGTCTTCGACGAGTAGGATCAGCTTCGCTTCGTCGGTCATCGCTACCACACCACCACCGGCCGGATTTTGCTCGGGACAAGATCCGCAGGTGCCATTCTGGCCTCCCCGAAAAACCATACTTACGTATGGGTGAATGGCCAACGCATCATAGAAGTGTGTCGGGCCCCGCAAGTAGCCGAGGCTCGCGAAAGCGCGTTGGACCTTGCCGTGCCCA
Source organism: Chloroflexota bacterium (assembly GCA_039934015.1). Taxonomy (GTDB): domain Bacteria; phylum Chloroflexota; class Limnocylindria; order P2-11E; family P2-11E; genus CF-39. The sequence continues at coordinate 1,405 of JBDTMY010000218.1, forward strand.
GGCCTGGAATGACGGCTTCGTCATGCGAGCGGCCGCCGCTGGGCCGATGCTGGTCGCGTTGCCACGCAATCGAATTCCGCGACACTCGCGTGTCGCCGCCCTCCGGGTTGCTGATCTGGAAATCGACGCGCTCCACCCGCGCATACGTCAGGGGTCGCGAGAGATCACGCTTTCGCCGAGCGAGCACATCCTCCTGTACACGTTGGCCGCGAGGCGCGGGGCTGTCTTGAGCTACGGAGAGCTTGCGAACGCGCTCGGGTGGACGAGGCCAAGCCTGTTCAACAACGCGCTCGCGCGCCACATCAGCACCCTGCGTGGAAAGCTGGAGGATGACGCCCAACGACCTCGCTACATCGCGACGGTCCCGCGCATCGGCTTTCGTTTCGTCGCCGCGGGAGAGGCGAGTGACGTGGATCCGGTCGTGTAGGCAGTAACCATGACGTCTTCGTCATGCCGGCCGGCCCCGATACCTCGATGCTGTGACCATGCCAAGCGACATTCCCCGGCCCATCGATCCGGTCGCCGTGATGACCGCCGAGAAGCAGATGCTGACGCCGCGCAATGAGAAGCGCATGCGCACACTGCTCGAGGCGCTCTGTGACCCGGCTCGCATCAAGATCGTTCGCGCGCTGCGCGAGACGACGCTCGCCGCGAGCGATCTCGCGCATGTCATCGGCCGCAACCGGTCGGCAACGAGCCAGCACCTCAGGGTGTTGCGCGATGTCGGTGCGATCCAGGCAAGCCGGAAGGGCAACGTCGTGCGGTACACGCTCTCGCACGATCTGCCCGGCTCGATCGTCGAGGATGCGGCGTCCGTGTTCGACCAGCTCCAGCCGGCGAGTGCAGCGCCAGCGAAGTAGACCTTCGTCCGGGGGTTAAGCAGTCGGTCGAGCGAGCGCCGGGTGGGCCGTCGCTCGCGCCGCGCCACCCGCGACCCTAAAGTGGCGGGCCATGGAAGCAGTGACGGCGCAGCCGCCAAGCGATAAACCCGCCTCGGCCGAGGGCATCTACGTCTACTGCATCATCGAATCCGCCGAGCCGCGGTCGTTCGGGAAGATCGGGATCGGCGGTCGCAGCGATGAGGTCTACACGGTGCATCACGAGGATCTCGCCGCGGTGGTGAGCCGCAGCCCACTCATGGTCTACGACCCGACACGCGAGAACGCGCTCACCCACGAGCACGTGAACGAAGTCGTGATGATCGACAACAACTTCACGCCGGTCCCGATGAGCTTCGGGACGCTCTTCAAGACCGAGGACGACACGCGGGAGTTCCTCAAGGACACGTACAAGGAGCTCCGCGACGTGCTCCGCAAGATGAAGGACAAGCTCGAGTTCGGGCTCAAGATCAACTGGGACCGCGAGTCGGTACTCGTCGAGGTCGAGCGCGACTACGAGGAGATCCGCCGGCTCAAGGCCGAGATCGAAACGAACCAGCAGTCGTCGACCTATTTCGCGCGAATGCAGCTCGGCCGTCTCGTCGAACAGGCGCTCGCCGAGAAATCCGAGACGTACGTCCGCGAGATCTACGAGGCGCTGCAGGACTCGGTCATCGCGTCGCGCTCGAACAAGGTCATCGGCGATCGCATGATCATGAACGCCGCCTTCCTCGTCGCGCGCGACCAGGCCAACGTCTTCGACAAGAAGGTCCAGGAGATCGGGAAGCGCTTCGAGGGCAAGCTCTCGTTCAAGTACACCGGCCCCTGGCCGCCATACAACTTCGTCACGATCCGTTTGAAGCTGGAGCGGGGCGCCGGGTCGGGCGCATGATCCTCTTCAAGCTTCTCGCGCTTCCCTTGTCCCTGCCCGCGGCCGGCATCAAGTACTGCATCGAGAAGGTCGTCGAGGTCGCCGAACACCAGATGTGGGACGAGGACCCCGTTCGCGAGGAGCTGATGCTCGTGAATGAGGCGTATGAGGAAGGCCGCATGCCCGAAACGGAGTTCCGCGAGCGCGAGACCGAGCTGCTCGCGCGGCTTCGCGAGATCCGCGAGCACAAGAAGGCGGAGGCGCAGGCGCAGCTCTCCGCGATGCCGGACGACGGCGCGCGCGAGGTCGTGATCGAGCTACCTGACGAGATCCGATGAGCTCGCTGCGCTATGTCTACGGCATCGCGCGAGCCACCGACGCGACGCGCGTCGCGACCGCGATGATCACCGGCATCGACGGGAGCTCGGTCGGCTCTGTCGTTGAGGGCGCGCTCCTCGCCGCCGCAAGCGACGTCGACGAGACGCAGTACGGCGAGACGGCGCTGAACGAGCACGTGCGCGATATCGATTGGCTCGCGGAGCGCGCCGCGCGGCACCAGGCCGTGAACGGACGCCTGCTGGAGCTCCTCGGAACGGTGCTGCCGCTGTCGTTCGGCGCGATCTACCTGGACGACGAGCGGTTGCGCCAAATGCTCCGCGAGGACGCGAGCGGCCGCAGTGCGCAGCTTGACGCGCTTGCCGGACGCGCAGAGTGGGTGGTCACGATCTCGCGCGATGCGGACGCCCCCGCCGACGACGCCGACGTGCGCGCGCTCGACGCGCAGATCGCCGCAAGTCCGCCTGGCCGTGCGTTCCTGCTCGACAAGCAGCGCAGCACGACGCTCACGCGCTCCATCCAGCGCCGTGACAACGACGCCGCCGCCGCCGCGCTCGCGGGCCTCGAGGGCGTCGCTGAGCGCACCTACGAGGAGCCGGTCGCGGCGGGTGGCGCCGACACGGTAGCGCTGCGCGCGTCGATCCTGGTGGCGCGCGACCGCGAGCCCGCCCTGCTGAAGGCGATCGGCGAGCTGGAAACCGGCCTCGGGCCGCAGGGCTATCGGGTCCGCGCCAGCGGGCCGTGGCCTGCGTACCGTTTCGGTGGGATGTCGTGACGCGAGAGGCGGCAACGCTCGACGTCCCGCTGGTGGAGCTCGTCGACCGCCTGCTGAATCGCGGCGTCGTCCTCACCGGAGAGCTCACGATCTCGGTCGCCGGCGTCGACCTCATCTATCTCGGACTGAGCGTGGTGCTCTCGTCGGTGGACACGATCCGCGCCGCGGGGGCCGAGGTATGAGGCTGCTGCTTCGCGCCATCGTCTCGGCGGAGGATGCCGGCGTCGCCGCGGACCGCGGGCTGGTCGCCGTCTCCGCGACAGCCGTGACGGCGCTGGCCTCAGCGTGGGACCGGGAAGGCGCCGCCACGGAGGCGGAGCTCCTGGACCACCACCGGGTGATCCAGTCGGTGTTCGAGCAGGTGCCCTGCCTACCCGCGCGCTTCGGCAGCACGTTCGCGGACGAAGCCGCGCTGCGCGCGCGCCTCGTCCAGCGCGAGGCTGACCTGGCCGCCCAGCTGTCTCGGCTCGGGCATCGCTGCGAGCTCGCCATCACCTGCGCCTGGCGTGATAAAGGAGCGAGCGCCCCGATCGCGATCGTGCCGGCCGCCAGCGGGCGGGCCTATCTCGAGCGCGGGGTGGCGCGGACCCGCACCGACCGGGAACGGGAGCGCCGGGCTGAAGAGATCGTTGTCCGCCTTCTCGGCGAGCTGGCGGTCGAGCCAGCCTTCATCCGACACCGTACTTGCCCTCGACCGGCTGTGGCCGTTTCAATGTCCGCCTTGGTGACGCGCGACCAGATCGACGAGATCAATTCGCGCCTCGAACGCCTGGGCGGGCAGCTCCCCGACGTCACGACCGTCGTGCAGGGACCCTGGGCTCCGTATACGTTCGCGGTGAGCGAATGACCACGTCCGGCCAGACCACGATCGAGCTCGAGCTCCGCGAGGAGATCACGCGCCTCCGCGCGCTCCTGCCGGAGCGGCTCGACATCGATCCCGCGGACCTCGAGCGCGGCCTCGCGGGTCTCGTGCTCACGCTGGTGGAGTTCCTGCGCCAGGTGCTCGAGCGCCAGGCCATTCGCAGGATGGAGGGTGGCTCGTTGAATGACGACGAGGTGGAACGCGTGGGTATCGCGCTGATGCGCCTCGAGGAAAAGATCGGCGAGATCGCGGAGCAGTTCGGGCTCGACCGCGATGACATCCAGCTCCGGATCGCGGCCGCCTCATGACGATGGGCCGGCTCCCGCCGGGGGCACAGCACGAGTCAGCAACGCTCGTCGACCTTCTCGACCGCGTCCTCGACAAGGGGCTCGTGGTCGCCGGCGACATCAGCGTGTCACTCGCGAACGTCGAGCTGCTCACCATCCGCATCCGGCTCCTGGTGTGCTCGATCGACAAGGCCGAGCAGATCGGGCTCAACTGGTGGCGGAGCGAGCCCGCCTTCGGCGGTACGAAGACCGGCGGGATCGGCTCCGGCGACGTGGCGCGCCTCGAGGCGCGGATCGCCCAGCTCGAGCGACAGCTGAAGACAAAAGGGAGTTAGAAGATGGCGGTCGTAGAACGCAGCCCAGGCGGCTCGAGCCTCATCGATGTGCTCGACCGGATCCTGGACAAGGGAATCGTCATCGACGCCTGGGTGCGCGTGTCGCTCGTGGGCATCGACCTCATCACGGTGGAAGCCCGCGTGGTCGTCGCCTCCATCGACACCTACCTGCGGTACGCCGATGCGCTTGGGCTCTCGCCACGCCAGCCGACCGGAACGCTTGGCGCCGGCGCGGGCTCCGTGGACACCGCGACGACCCGAGCACGTACGACGCAGGAGCGGTAAGCCAGGGGCGAGGGTGGCAGACGTCGCCGAGCGGGACCAGCCGGCCACCGGCCGTGACCCCCGCGAGACGCTCGAGCCGATGCTCGACGATCTCGTACGCGGACTGGGCTACGACAAGGCGGTCGTACTCGTTTACGACGATCGCAGCGCGTCGCTGCGCGGGCTCTTCGGTTGGAACGTCACCGACGAGCAGGCACGCCGGCTCGCGATAGGCGTCGCCGGTTCGGACAACCCGCTCGTCGTCGCGCTGCGCTCCGGCGCGCCGCAGCGCGTCGACCCCGGCGCCGGCGCGACGCTCGACGAGAACACCAGCTCGACGCTCGCGACCATGGGGATCGGCGGCTTCGTGGCGGCGCCGCTGCGCTCCACGACCGGCCGAAGCGATGGGCCGCGAGCCGTCGTCCTCCTGTCGCGCAAGGACGGCGTTCGCGACGTCGACCTGGAGCAGCTCGTCCCGTTCGCGCGGCAAGCGAGCGCCGCCCTCACCCGCGAGCAGGACGTGCAGGTCCTGGAGCGCGCGAGCGAGTCGCACGCTGTCGAGAAGGAATGGCTCTGGTGGATGGTCAACTCCGTCGCCGACCCGGTCCTCGTGACGGATGGGCACAACGACATCCTCCACCTGAATCGTCGCGCGGAGCATCTGTTCCGCTCGAGTGATGAGGATTCCGCGGGCAAGCGGCGCGCGGTATGGATGAACAACTTCCTCTTCACCGCGGCGCTGTCGGCGTGGAACCTCGACACCGCGAGCCGCGCCACCAACCGCGAGGTGACGCTCGTCGATCCGGTGGAGGGCACCGAGCTCATCTACGAGGTCATCACGATGCCCGCGCTGAATCACCGCATCGGCGAGCGCGGCATGGTCTCGGTCCTGAAGGACGTGACCGACATCCGCCACATGACCGAGGAGCTCGTGCGCAGCGCGGAGCGGATCCAGACCGCCGACCTCCAGATCCGCGCCGAGCGCGACCGGCTGGACCTCGTCCTCCGCAGCGTGCCGAACCCGATCATCGTCGTCGACAACGACAACGAGATCATCACGCTGAACGCGGCGGCCCAGCGCCTCTTCACACCCACGCGCGAGAGCAACAGGCACGATCAGATCGCGCTCGCCAACGACGCGCGCTTCACGTCGTTCCTCTCACAGCTTCGTCTCGAGGCGTCGAGCACCAAACGCGGTGAGGTCATGCTCATCGATCCCGAGACGGAGGAGCACCTCGAGATGGAGGTCACCGCGGCGGACGTGCGAGGCCCGCACGGCTCCGTGGTGGCGACCGTCTCGGCGATGCAGGACGTGGGTCGCCTACGCGAGCTGGAGCGTCGGCGACTGGAGCAGCTGCTGTTCGACACCGAGAAGCTCGCGGCGACCGGCCGTCTCGCCGCATCCATCGCGCACGAGATCAACAATCCTCTCGAAGCGGTGCAGAACTCGCTCTATTTGCTGTCGCGCGCGATCCCGGAGGCGGCGCCGGAGCGCTCCTTCCTCGACATCGCCACGCGCGAGACGCAGCGCATGTCACGCATCCTCCGCCAGATGCTCGGCTTCTACCGCCCGACGACGTCGATGGCGCCGACCGACGTCAACGCGCTCGTGCAGGAAGCCGAGACCCTCGTCACCAAACGCCTGCGCGAGAACCTGGTACGCATCGAAAAGGAGCTCCAGCCCGAGCTACCGCTGATCCACGCGTCGGCCGATCAGCTGAAGCAGGTCCTGCTCAACCTGTTCCTCAATGCCACGGAGGCCATGCCGAGCGGTGGGCGGCTCATCATCTCCACCCACA